>SBBT01000133.1 GCA_005239595.1 Candidatus Troglogloeales bacterium
CCGTAACCGCTTCACTTACGATTTCGGGTCCGATTCCGTCTCCCGGTAATACTGCAATCTTCATGTGCGCGTAGGTTGTTACGGCCCTTCCTGGGGTATGCGTAGGGCAGCCCCCCCATCCCCTTTGGAATAAGCTACCTTATTTAAGGCATTTAAGTAGGCCTTTGCAGAGGCAATAATGATATCGGTATCCGCCCCGTGCCCGAAGTAGACCCTCTCGGCCACTTCGTACTGAACCGTGACCTCGCCTAAGGCATCGGTTCCACCCGTGATCGCTTTAACCGCGTATTGCAACAGGCGTCCCTCGGTTTTTGTCATGGCGAGGATGGTGCGATAAATGGCATCCACAGGGCCATCGCCGCTTCCCACTGCCTTGTGCAGTTGGCCATCGATTTCCAATTCGATCGTCGCTACCGGCTGTTGTTGTGTTCCACTTTGTACATGAAGCGATTTTAAAAGATAGCGTTCCGGAATGCGATAGACCCTCTCGGCCACAATCGCTTCTAAATCCTCTTCAAAAACCTCTTTTTTTTGATCGGCAACCTTTTTGAACTGCTCAAATGTGGCGTCGATCTCCTCCTCCTTAAGAGAAAATCCCATCTCTTCCAATTTCGCTCGAAAGGCGTGTCGCCCGGAATGCTTTCCCAGAACCATCTTATGTTCGGTTAGGCCGACGGAGAGAGGCGTCATAATTTCATAGGTTCTTTTATCTTTCAGAAGGCCGTCCTGATGAATTCCGGATTCGTGCGCAAAGGCGTTGGTTCCGACAATCGCCTTATTGGGCTGCACCACGAGGCCCGTGATTCCGCTTACCAACCGGCTTGCCTTGGTAATTTCTTCGGGGTGAACCCGGGTTTCGGCATCAAAGAAGTTTTTGCGAACACGGAGCGTCATGACGATCTCTTCCATCGAGGCGTTGCCGGCCCGCTCGCCAATCCCATTGACCGTGCATTCCACTTGTCCCGCCCCTTCGGAAATCGCGGCGAGGGAATTGGCCGTTGCGAGACCCAGATCGTTGTGACAATGCACCGAAATGACCGCCCGATCGATGTTGGGAACCCGATTGCGAATGAAGCGAATTAACTCCCCGAACTCGGTCGGAACGGCGTAACCCACGGTATCGGGGATATTGACTGTGGTGGCGCCGGCATTGATTACCGCTTCGATGACACGGCAAAGAAAATCGTAATCGCTACGGGTTGCATCTTCCGGAGAAAACTCCACGTCTTCCGTGTATCGTTTGGCATATTGCACCGCGGCCACCGCGGATTGCAAGACCTCTTCCCGGGTCATGCGGAGCTTGTGCCGCATATGAATCTCGGAGGTGGCCAGAAAGGTATGAATGCGTCCTCGTTCCGCAAAACGAATCGCTTCCCAGGCCGCATCGATATCTTTTTCTTTCGCCCGCGCGAGCGCCGCAATGACCGGCCCTTTTACCTCCTGCGCGATCAGCTTGACCCCCTCGAAATCATCTTCCGAGGCCACCGGAAATCCCGCCTCAATAATATCGACATTCAATCGGGAGAGCATTCGGGCAACCGACAGTTTTTCCGATCGATTCATCGAGGCGCCGGGGCATTGTTCCCCATCCCGAAGCGTCGTATCAAATATTTTTATGGATCGCGACATGACTTCAAGCTTAATCCCACAGGAACAGCAAAATCAACCCTGTGATTCAGGTCTATTTATTGACAAATAGATTGATACCGTATATAGTATCAATAGTGTCTGCATCGGAAATAAAGGTTGTCCTGGATACGAATGTTCTTTTTGCGGGTCTCTATTCTTCAAAAGGGGCTTCTTTCAAGGTTTTGCAGGCCATTGGGGCAGACCAGTTAAAAATCGTTTTATCCACTGCCTTGCTCTTTGAATATGAAGATGTATTAAAAAGAAATAAAAAGGTTCTAGGCCTTTCTATTCGAGAGATTGAAAGTATTCTTGACGCTCTTTGTCTGCAAAGCGAGCATCAAAAGGTGTTTTTTCTTTGGCGTCCTCGTCTACGGGATCCGAAAGATGATCATGTATTGGAGTTGGCTATTGCTTCGCAGTCGAAGTGGATCGTTACCTATAATATAAAGGACTTCAAAGGGAGCGATCTGTTTGGTATAAATGTATTAACGCCTAAAAAATTACTGGAGAAGATACCATGAGCGCATTAAGTCTGCGATTGCCTGAATCGATACACCGCCATATTAAAGAAATTGCGACAAAAGAAGGTGTATCGATCAACCAGTTTATTTCGTCGGCTGTGTCAGAGAAAATTTCAGCTCTGATGACCGAAGATTATTTGATGGCCAGATCCCAGCGAGCCGTCAAGGGAGATTTCAATAAGATATTGAAAAAAGTCCCAGGCCGCAAGCCCATTGCCGGCGATGAATTGTAAAATTACAATCGTATATACAAATGTAATTTGATAGAATGTCGGCAGATGAAGCCAATACGATTAAATAAAAGCGAGAAAGAGATCGAGACGGCCCTGCTGAAGGGGGAGTATGTGGATATCAAAAAGGAGGACTTTGAGGCAATCGCCCAAGCCGTGGCGTTAAGACTTAAGGATGCCGTACTCAA
>SBBT01000220.1 GCA_005239595.1 Candidatus Troglogloeales bacterium
AATGGAGAAAAGCGCTCCTCATGACACCTGCTATATCGATAAAGAGAGGCTCTCTTCACCGTTCGATCGAATATGCAAGAGAAAACGGTTGTCGGCAACTTTCAATATCGGTTTTAAACCACCTTTTTCAACAACCTGCGAGATCTCCGAGGCCTACCAATAAGTCTCCGGTATGGACAGGGTGACACGACGTTAAACCTTGTTGTGCCATCATGCGGCATAAATCGATTTTTCACAGGCGGTACTCGCGATGATAGTTCCAACGCCTTTGAAAACTACCTCAAAAAAGAAGGGGGAAATGAGTTAACCTGTCTTCTACAAAATCTCGCGAAGATCTCTCCCATTGACCCTGTTACTGGTATTGCTAGAAGTTTATATCAAACGATGGCTGGTGCTGATTACGTGTTTGGAAGTAATCATTCCTACACGGGCACTGATGCCAGTACGCCTAACCAATTTGGTATGGCTGTGCGCTTTGGGCAGTATTCAGCACGGGGGTTTGATTCCACAGTCTTCACTGTTCCTCTCAGTTACACGATCAACACCGTCAATGGCCCAGGCTTCGTCTTCGATGTGCCCATGACCTTCGTGAATACGGACGGTGCCAAAGCCTATAATGCTTCACTAGGGTTGGGCAGGCGACTCCCGGTTTCACGGTGGCTGCACTTTACCCGTGACAAATGGAATATTGCCCCAATTGCCCGGGCAAGGCGTAGCTGGCTCACCAGAGTTTGCCTCGATAGGCATGGTCTATGCGTTAGGCGTGCTGAGTCATTATGCCGCGCATGTGCCATCTGATTATCACATTGAGATCAAAAGTCTTGTGTCGCGCTATAAAACGGTTCCCCTGAATGCTGGTGATCTCAGCATTGATTATGGGTTGGAAATTTTTATGTTTCGCAATGGGCTGGCTGCCAGCATGTTTTTACCTGACCACATTCCTTTCTGGCCTTTTACCAATCAAAAGCTCAGTATCAAAGCCTCATTCACCGACACACGTTTTTCTGGGGACGATCTCTTTGCAAATGCCTATGAGGAAGTGGCGCTCGATATTGGGACTGCGAGCCAGAAGGGCAGTGCGATCTGGGAAAGTTTGCGTGTAGGTTTTCACTATACGTTCTCCGACACCCTTAATGGATTCTCATTGAATTTGGGCTACACGTTTTAAGGGAGAGCCTAGGGCTGAAACTAGGATATAGGGAACGGGCTTGAATAACCATGCACCTTTTCCAAACATCGCGGGTACATGGGAAAGACAAGTGGGAGTCTGTCCCATGTCGTGCGGCGAACAAGTCGCGTGCGGGCTGCCGCTTACCGCCGAGCGTTATTCCCCTCACACTGCGCTATACCACAACCCATGTTTTTGCTGTCTTTCCAGAAAACTTGAGTATAGTGGCCACAAACACAAGACCTCAATCCGCTTGAACCCCAGCGCCGTTTGTCGTATCCTGTGGCCTGTCCTTCCTGGCCGAAAGTGAATGGGTTTTTGAGTGGAAGTGCAGATCGCGACAACGCGGCAGGAGATACGCTCCTGCTATTCGGTGATGGCCGAGTTGCGGCCGCATATCGCAGAACGTGGTTTTGTCAGCAGGGTGCTCCGACAGGCAAAGGAAGGATACCGTCTTGCCTTTCTTAAAGAGGCGGGAACTATTCGCGCCGTTTCCGGTTTTAGAATCATGAATACGTTGGCGTGGGGAAAGTATCTTTATGTAGACGATCTGGTTACGCGCGAATCGGATCGTTTGTCCGGTTATGGAGAGCGTCTCTTTGGGTGGCTGGTCTCTTTTGCAAAAAAGCGGGCCTGTGGTGAACTGCACCTTGATTCCGGCGTGCATCGCACCGGGGCGCATCGGTTCTATTTTAAAAATCGGATGGTTATTTCGTCTTACCACTTTTCATTAAAGCTATTGAGGGGCAGACGTCGTGGATGAACAGATCCGCGCCATTCTCCAGCGGCATGCCGTTCTGGCCGTGGATGCCAGCACGTTGAAAGAGGATGACAGTTTGTATTTGGCGGGGATGACCTCGATGGCGAGCGTTAGCGTCATGTTGGGGCTGGAAGAGTCTTTTGACGTGGAGTTTCCCGACCACATGTTAAAACGACAGGTGTTTGAAAGCATTGCCTCCATTCGCGCCGCCCTTTTGGAGTTGACCCATGACCACAAATAATCCGCTTCTTGAAACGGCCCGCCGGATCGGACGAGACATTGCGGGTCCCGCAGCCGATACGGTGGACGCCCAGGCGCGTTTTCCAAAGGAAGCCGTTGACGCCCTAAAGGGAGAACGTCTTCTATCGGCTTTTGTTCCCGTTGAATTGGGTGGTTTTGGGTGCGATATCAAAACGCTTTCTGCCTGCTGTGAGGCACTGGGAGAACATTGTGCCACCACCGCGATGGTTTTTGCCATGCACCAGATTCAGGTGGCCTGTCTGACACGGCATGGCCATTCCCCTTTCTTCAAAAGCTATTTAACGGAGCTTTGCCAGCAGCAGAGACTGATTGCATCGGTCACATCGGAAGCAGGTGTTGGAGGGGATTTGCGCTCCAGTATTGCCGCGGTGACACGCCAGGGATCGGCGTGCACTCTGAAAAAAGAGGCGACCACTGTTTCTTACGGCGAACAGGCAGATGGGCTGGAGGTGACGGCACGCCGTTCTCCGGAGGCCGCCCCCGGTGATCAGGTACTGGTTCTGCTCCGGCGAGACGACTATGTCCTGGAAAAGACCGGAAGCTGGTTGACGCTCGGAATGCGGGGGACGGTAAGCCCTCCCTTTCGGGTGATCGCCCAATTTCCCGAGGCACAAATCTTGCCGGTTCCCTTCTCCGAAATTTCCATCCAGACAATGGTGCCGTTTGCTCATATCCTCTGGTCGTCGGTTTGGCTTGGGATTGCCGTGGACGCTCTTTCTCGTGCTCGCGCCTTTATCCGGGCGGCGGCCCGAAAGACACCCGGAATTGTTCCGCCGGGCGCCGTTCGGCTGGCCGAGGCCGCAAGCCAGCTTCAGATCATGAGGGACAATATTCATAACGCAATCAAAAAATATGAAACGATTATTGCCTCTGGGGAGATCAATCAACTGTCCGACTTTGGGTTCTCTCTCCTGATAAACAATGTGAAAGTGGCTGCTTCTTTACTGGTGGTGCAAATTGTACAGCAGGCGATGGTGATTTGCGGCGTAGCGGGTTATAAGACCGACTCAAAATACAGTCTTGGGCGTCACCTGCGCGACGCCTATTCGGCATCGCTGATGATCAACAACGACCGCATCCTGACAACAAACGCCTCGATGCTGCTCGTCCATAAGGACGAATATTCATGATGGATGCCAAGAGTTCGCAAAAGGCATTTTTGGAACAGTTGGTGGCACACCGCCTGCTTATTCCCTCCGGCGTGCCCGGGCTCTTCGGGCGCGGCCGTCTTTTCGAAGAGGTGATCGAACGGTTCAACCGGCTTCTCACCGATGTAGCCGCGGATGACGGGGCGGAGGTGGTTCAGTTTCCCCCATTGGTTAATCGGAAACATTATGAAAAAAGTGGTTTTCTAAAATCGTTTCCTCATTTGGCAGGATCGGTCTTCTCCTTTTACGGCGATCAGGGAGAATACATGGAGCTCTTAAGCTGTCTGGAAAAAGGAGAGGATTGGAGCCGGCTCCAGCATATGACGGAGGTGATGCTGACGGCGGCGGCCTGTTATCCCATCTATCCGATGGCCTCTGGCACTCTCCCGGAAGGGGGGCGGCTTTTTGATGTCTATTCCTACTGCTTCCGTCATGAGCCTTCTGATGATCCGGCCCGGATGCAGGTATTTCGGATGCGGGAGTTTGTTCACCTCGGCACGCCTGAAACGTCTGTCGCCTTTCGCAATCGGTGGCTTGAACGCGGCAGTGACCTCCTCAAAGCGTTGGCCGTTCCGATTTCAGCGGATGTGGCCTCTGACCCGTTTTTTGGCCGCGGAGGGAAGATGCTGGCCTCCAACCAAAGAGAGCAGCGGTTGAAATTTGAGCTGCGAACACCCATTACCTCGACGGAGGAACCGACGGCGGTCATGTCGTTTAATTATCACCAGGATCATTTTGGCAGCCTGTTTGACATCCGGAGGGCGTCCGGGGAAATTGCCCATACCGCTTGTTTTGGCGCCGGCATGGAACGTGTGGCGTTGTCTCTTTTTAAGACGCATGGATTTGTCCCTGCGGCCTGGCCCGCATCGGTAAGAACAAAATTATGTCTGTGACCGCCCTTTGGACGCTTGATGCCGGCCACTACACTCCGCATCTTCTTCATCGGCAAGATCGCATCTGGCCAGAGACCAATTGTTATGTCGATCTCTGGATTGAAATCCTCGCAACCTTGGAGGCAGATCCCATCGCCTGCCTCCCCTTTACCCTAGGGATTGATTTTGAGGGAGATCAGTGGACGTTTTTTAAGCCTCCTCCCGGCGATTTAGAACGTCTCTACGGGATAGATTTGCAGGAATTGACGATCTGGAGACCGATCGCCCAGCATATCGAAGAGCAGGTTCGCAGAGGACGCTTGGTGCTGGCAGAGGCGGACGCCTTCTATCTGCCCGATGTGGCTGGCACAAACTATCAAACGGAACATGCCAAGACCACCATTGCGATCCAGGAGATCTCTCTTGGCGACAAACATATCGGCTATTTTCATAACGGAGGTTATTACGCCCTCGGCGGAGACGATTTCCAAGGGTTGTTTTGCTCCGCCGGAGGGCTTCCCCCCTATGTAGAATTTGTTAAACTCGACTCCTTCCGGTCTCCCGACAGCACGTTCTTGGTAGACCAGTCGGTTGCGCTCTTGCGTTCTCATCTTTCGCGACGACCGGCGTCTAATCCGTTTGCGGCCTATATCGAGCGTTTTGGGGAACATATGAACTGGCTTTCCCAGGAGGGGCTGGCTGTCTTCCATCGCTACGCCTTTGCCACACTTCGGCAGGTGGGGGCTGCCTGTGAACTGGCAGCCTCTTACCTCGAGTGGCTCTGTCAGAAAGGCGGGTCCGATCATGATGGCGCGGAGAAGGATTTGATTGCCGTTGCATCTGCTGCGAAAGCCTTCCAATTTAAAATCGCCCGGGCCGTGAACCTGAAGAAACCGCCCGATCGATCGCTCCTTCACTCAATGGAATCCGCTTGGGAAGCGGCCATGCGAAAGATCAGCCGGCAGTATCTAAAATAGGGCAGGAATCATGGCCAAGGTTAGAGGCATTGACGGGCATCGGATACTGGCATTAACCGAGGGTTGGGAGATGACGGCCACGCCCGCAGGGGCCTGCACGGATCCGAAAACCCTTGAGACAGTCCAACTGGACTGGATCCCCGCGACGGTCCCTGGAACCGCGGCATCGGCCTATCGGGAGGCAGGGCGAGAGGCCCGCCCTCTCGACACAGAAGATATTTGGTATCGGGTTCGATTTCCCATATCGAAGTCTCCCTTCTCCCGTCGCCTGCAACTTGAAGGTCTGGCGACGATCGCCGATGTCTGGCTCAATGGCATGCCGATTCTCCATTCCCAGAATATGTTTGTCTCTCACTGTTGCGATGTAAGCACCCTGTTGCAGCCGGAAAACGATCTTTATATCCGCTTCGGGGCACTTTCCCCCGCGCTGGAGGAGAAACGGCCAAGGCCCCGGTGGAAGACACGGCTGGTTTCTCATCAACAGTTGCGCTGGTTTCGGACAACCCTGTTGGGACGGATGCCAGGCTGGGCCCCTTTTAACCCTCCCGTCGGACCTTGGCGGCCGATCTTCATTGAGGAGTGTGTCCATCTGTTGGTCAGCCGGGCTGATATCAAAGTGACGGTTGAAGGCCGCGATGGCAACGTTGCGGCAAACCTTCATCTTCGTCCTCTCCATGGAGATATAAAAAATCCAACGCTGATGATTGAAGGGGCGTTGTTTCCGTTAATGGGTCGCCAGGACGGAGATGGTTTTGTTCTAACAGGGGAGGTACGGATTCCCTCCGTTGCCCTCTGGTGGCCTCATACGCACGGTTCTCCATCGCGCTATCGCATTATGGTGAAGATGGAAGTGGATGATACCCCTGTTACGATTGATTTTGGCTGGATCGGTTTTAAGACCGTTTCCTGGGATCCGAACGGTGGTTTTAGAATAAACCATCAGCCTGTTTTCTGCCGCGGCGCCTGCTGGATGCCGGTGGACGCCGTCTCCCTGGGGGCGGATGCAGCCGCCTATCGTTTGGCCCTCGAAGCGGCGCGCGACGCAGGAATGAATATGCTTCGCATCAGCGGAACGACGGTTTATGAGGCCGATATTTTCTACGACCTTTGTGGCGAGATAGGTCTTCTCGTCTGGCACGATTTTATGTTTGCCAATATGAACTATCCCGTCTTAGATACCCCATTTATGACGACTGTCGAGGAGGAAATCAGGGGGACGCTGGACCGCCTGCAGACCCAGCCTTCTATTGCCCTCTTTTGCGGCGGAAGCGAAATCGAGCAGCAGGCGGCGATGCTCGGCC
>SBBT01000137.1 GCA_005239595.1 Candidatus Troglogloeales bacterium
ATGTGCCTGCGGTCTTGGCCCAGTTCCCTGCTACAGTAAAGCTGCCGCTGGGGGCAGTTAAGGTACCACCGCTTTGGGTGACATTGCCATTGACATCAAAAGCACCGACACCACCGGTAAGGGTACCACCTGTTTGAGTGTAAGTAGTAGTTGTAAGATTTTGGGAACCTTGGGCGAATGTGCCCGAGTTCAGCGTCATCGTGCCATTTACTGTTAGACTACGTGCGAGCGTGATGGTACCTATGTAGCCTGAATTGATGTTGAACGTTGCGATAGTGCCACCAAAAGCGGCGTCAACAGTCGAATCTCCGATACCAGTTCCGTTAAATGTAACAGTATCGGTAGAAGTTGGAACCACGCCTGTGTCCCAATTGGCAGCTGTTGACCAGTTTCCAGCAGAATTCGTACTCCAGATGGGGTCGGTATCAAAACCCGTGTTATTGCCAAAAGAATTCGATGGTAGGGTTTTAATGGGCTTATGACCAAGGTTATGTGCGTCGCCCAGGTAAACAAAGGACATATCCGCGATGCCTTTGACATCAAGGTACCATTGAGCGGGCTCGAACCCTCCGAAATCTGGCTGAGATAGCGAACCATAGATCGAGCGCATTTCAACAAGATGAAATTTCTCACCTTGGATAGTAAAATCGTTTAAAATGGTCTGGATCTTGCCAGCCTCAAAAAATAGCTTTTTTGATGGAGTTGTAGAGGTGAAATTATAAAATGTGTTGTCTCCATATATAGAGGAAGAGAAGGATGCGTCCGCGAAGGTCACTGTGAAGATATCTGGATTAAATGTTCCACCCTTATGAATCCAGTCTCCTGTAACCGTAACGTCACGGGCAAGGGTTAAAACGCTGTTGTAGTCAGAATCAAGGATAAGGCTTGCGATGGTCCCTGGAAATGCGGGGTCGATAATAGAACCAAGGGTTACTTCAGGCAGTTTGGACGTTCCAAGCAGTACAATATCACCAGGGCCGGGAATAAATCCACCGTCCCAATTAAATGGGTCTGACCAAATATGGGTATGATTGAAATTTGTCCAAACAACAGGAGATTGGGAGAAATCCCAACCAGTATTTCCAAGATAATTTTGCAGATGAGATCCCGTGAGCGGAGGCCCATGAATATTGATGTTCCCCGAATTCTGTACGGATACATAGGCAATATCGGTCGCTCCTGTAGGATTGATCTTCCATGGAATATTAGGGCTAGAGGACCTCAAGACAAGAGGCTTACTATATCCACCCTTAAGGGTGAGGATCCCTTTAATTTCTTGGACTCTATCTGCCTCAAATGTAATTTTTTTATTAGGTTGAATGACCGTGAAGTTGTTAAATAAGTTGTCTCCATAAACTATGGCATCTTCAAGGCCTGTCAACTCAACTGTTGAAGAGCCTGGGATAAAGAGGCCTTGAATTAACCAGTCCTTGCCGATCTTGATCACGGGATCCGCCTGCCCTTGTGTGACGACAGGTGAGACCAAGGTCACATTCGTTCCTATATTTAGAGAAGATTGAGCAGTAATCGTAGATCCTGGGGGTTGAGTATAAGTGACAGGGGATCCAGATTGCTTAAGATAAATATCTCCGCTTGATTCAATGTTGGCCAAGGCGCTTTGACCTGAGGACTGAATGGTTATATCTCCGAAAGTTGTGGTCTTTATGGCAGTGCCAGCAGTCTGAAGAAAAGCGCCGACACCATCCAGATTGGAGTCTGCCTTTAAAGTCAGATGACCCGAATCGGTCGTAACGTTACCTTCAACAACTATGTCTTTTTTAGCTTCAAAGCTTGTATTGCCAAAGGTGTGAGTTGGGCCTATCGTGATCGTGTCAGAGGAGACAACCTTGATCTCTCCTCCTTTTGCGCTCATGTCCGCAGCTACATAAATAGGACCGTTTGCCGTAACCTCAATTGTACCATCCTTACCCTTCACGATCTGATCGGCCATTACAACCCCTTGCAAATTTATCATGTTTTTAAAAACAGAACTGACGCCTTGGGCGTTTAATATAACACGACCCCCTGGCGCCGAAATAGTCCCGGTGTTTTTAATCTGATCAGTGATGGGCCTGCCATCTTTGTCTAACACAGTACCAGCCGTCTCTGTGTCAATGCCAATCGAAATGAGGTTGTCACCCGATATTCCCACCGTGATGAGCTTGCCAGCGGCCAAGGCGACACTACCCATAGGAGCAGAGATCGTGCCGCGATTATCGATGGCATCAGCGATGAGGACTGCCATCCCGCCCTCACGCGTATGAATGTTTCCTTCGTTTAATATGGCAGAGGCGCCAGTATTGTTAAGACCTCCAAAGATGTAGCGCCCAGCAAGAAAATCCTGGTTTTGAATATCATGGGTAGAGGCCATAAGGCCGCCAACGTTAACATCTGACTCTCTGCCAAAATAAAAACCATTTTGGTTTACGAGAATCAAATTGCCGTTGGAGGTGAGTGTTCCTAAGATATCCGAACGCTCGCCTCCTAAAACTCTATTGAGAGAAAAAGAGTCCTGTGATGGTAGAATGAAATTAACAGTGTGGTTAGCAGACACATCAAATGATGCCCACTCCAGGATAGAATTTGCGGATGTCACGATGTTGAGGGTAGAGTCGTTGGGATGCTCTAGCACAGCGCTACCAGATATTACCTGAGGATCAGGCAGGGCAGAAGAAGCGCAGATGGGTTTAACCAAGAATAAAATTATAAAAAATAAACAAATTACTGGCAGAATTCTTTTCATAGAGTGTGCTCCCGAAATGAATTCCACACCTAACCATCTGCTATTAAAAGCATACCATATCGGCGGTCATTAAACAATGGATGGTGAATTAACTCTGTCATTTAAATATCAGCTTGAAAACGCAAATAGAACTGTGAGTGGCGATCTTCTGTGACGGGGTTATCCCCAACAGGAAAACCCCACTCAAATTGTCCTGAGACATTTTCAAGAAACTTTACATTCAGCCCAGCCCCTGTGCCTAGAAAATTTCGTGCCCGTAGTTCACTCGCAGAAGGATCGGTCAACCAACCATAGCCATAGTCAAGAAATGTGATTAAATAAACGTTTTTCTTAAAAGACGTCCCGACATAAGGCAAGGGGGATAAAAATTCTGCCCTTGTCAGAATTCCCTGATCAGCGCCATAGTCACTTTCAGGGTATCCGCGCACGCTCGTAGCTCCACCGATAAATAACTCCTCCTGCGGTGTTAATTTATCCGGTGAGAATTGACCCTGAAAACTCAATATCCCTTTTGTCCCCAAAAAAAGTTGTTGCTGCCTACGGACTAAAAAGCTATATTTAAAAAATGCTGTTTGGGCTCTTCGGCTCGTCAGCCTAGCACCGTTCCCATGCGGAGATACGCCCCAAGACAGATCCTGTCTGTTATCCCAACTTCCAGTCTCATCCAACGCTTGCGATTCTACACCAAGCGTTACGACCCGCAGGATTTCTCGGACGCTCGTTTCGGCAAGGATAACGGCTTTTTTCCTCTTATAATCAAAACCTAAGTGCCCCTCAACACTGGTGGTGTCTGTGTCCAAGATTTTATGCCTGAAATCCACACCATAGGTCCTGGAGATCCCTTGAATGTCGGAAGATTCAACTGCTCCTCTGGGGTTAACATGGGAATCGCTATACCCAACTACCAAATTCGTTCCTAAATCCATAACTGGAATTACGTACTGAGAAAAATAGACCTCTGAATCTTCTGAAAAGATCGTGCCAATTAAAAAAATATCATCTAGACCTAAAAGATTATTGTGTCTGAGTGTGAATGTGTCTCGATACTTACCTGTCAGCCTCACGCCTTGGTTGTCAAGAGAATAACCGGCATGAATAGGAAAGTGGTCCTCTTGCTGCAAAACGACATCAGCTTTTCCAACCTCAGATCCCGCCTTAAGAATTGAGCGTACCGTACGATCCGGGTTCGCATTCATGGCTGTAACACTCTTTCGCAATTCACTGTACGACAAGACACTCCCTTCTGGAATTTTCCAATAAGAGCGTGTTTTTGATTCCCCAAAGTAACGTTGGCCTTCCACATAGAGGTCCCCCATCCGAGCTACAATCACCTTAAGCGTCAGCTCCCCTTTCTCAATAGACTGAGGAGGCATGTAAACTAACGCAAAAAAACCGAGCGAGCGATATTTTTTTTCCAGCTCCTGGCTAAGAACCCTTACTTCCTCAAGCGTGAGTTCTCGACCTTCATACGACTTCATAATAGCTGTAAGATCATCTGGTTCAATGACTTTGTTGTCTTCTACAATAGATTCTCTAATCCTAATGGGCATCTGATCTCCCGCAGCAGGACCACTCTCAAGATTAATTTTCTGAACATAGAAAGTAGCGGTTTCCTTGATCTCTTCTGAAGGCTTTTCAGCTTCGATATCGATTGTTTGGGGTGCCTTCTTTTTAAATAATTTCTTTTGGGCTTCTTCCCGAGCCTTTTTTTCCAGGATCTCTGCTGAAACCCCGGGTGGGATCGTGGGTCCTTCTTGGGCAAAGAGAAGGTTGTTTCTAAAAAGAAAACAAAAGACAAATAAGCTCAATATTTTTAATCGCATCTTTTAATGTCAACTAGATTCCCAATAAATACTGTAAAATAATCTTAGTAGAAATGTCTTATCGACGCAATAAGAAAGTGCACTAATTTCGGGAATGGGATAATAGATTGTTACCCCCTAAAAAAGCTTTTAATTTTTACAAAAGAAACGTTTGAAAAATTAAAGAACGAACTGGCTATCTATCA
>SBBT01000173.1 GCA_005239595.1 Candidatus Troglogloeales bacterium
GCTGCCCCTCGGCTATCTGCTGGCGAAAGAGATGCAGGAGATTTTTGACGAGGATAAAGTCACCCACCAGCAGGGACCAGCCGAACCGGAAGGCGACTGAAACCAACTAAAGAACCCATCCTCCGAAGATATAGCCGGAAACAAGCGAGACGATCGGCCAGACAATATTTCGCATCACCCCCAACGGATCAAAGAAAACGAGCAGCAATAAAATGATCATACCGTAGGGCTCAATTCTGCCGAGCAAGATCGATTGGCGGTGCGGCAGGATGCCGGCCAGAACCCGCCCGCCATCTAAGGGGGGAATCGGGATAAGGTTATACACCATCAAGACGACATTGATATCAACTGAAAAACGGAGCATTAAAAGGAGCGGCGTCAGAAACAAGGAGGCAGGTCCATCGGGAGACATAAAATTCCCGACAGAGGAAGAGAAAGCGGGGTTGAGCAATAAAATCAGCCGATAGAAAAAGCCGCTCATGACGGCTAAACACAGGTTCATCCCCGGCCCCGCCGCCGCCACCCACGCCATGTCCTGTTTTGGACGGCGCAGATTCAACGCGTTCACCGGCACCGGTTTGGCATAACCGAAAATAAAACCGGTTGTTGCAAAAAACAAGAGCGGCATCAGAATGGTTCCAAAGATGTCGGTGTGAATCCAGGGATTCAACGTAATCCTCCCCAACATCCGCGCGGTGGTATCTCCCTTTTTGTCGGCCACCCAGGCGTGTGCCGCCTCATGAAGGGTAACCGCAAAAATAAGCGGCAGCGCCATGATAGAAATCTGTTGAACAATGGGGCCTACCTGCATATTCGGTTTCTATTCTTTAGCTTTCCGAACGTTCAAGAACCTAAAAGCACACCAAAACCGACTAACAGGGAAAAGCAGGGGTTCATCATTACTTTTTTACGGATTTGGCCTGATCTCCACTAATACCTCATCGGGATTGACACGCTCCCCTTCTGCCACATAGATCGCCTTCACAATACCGCTAATCGATGTGTGGACCTCGCTCTGCATCTTCATCGCCTCCACGATCAGAACGGTGTCACCCGCCGTGACGGTATCTCCTACCTTGACCTTAATTGCCACGACAACCCCCGGCATCGGCGTCGTTACATCCCCGTCATGGACAGACTTAGGTAAAGTCGAGCGCCCTCCGACACGCACATCAATCTTCCCCTCCGCACTGGGAACCACCTCCAGGAGCGACTCGACGATCACCTCTTCCAGTTGTCCATCCACATAAATAAAATACGGCTTTCCTCCCTCCACCGGATGTCCCACGCCGCCCACTTTAATATGAAATGTCTCGCCATGCACCTTCACATTATATTCGGTGGGGGCTAAAAGCGGCGGCACCTCGGATGAGGGCGCTTCCTCTGAAGAGGGAAGATGCGCCTCTTTTACAGGCCCTTGTGTCTTCCGAAAAAACTCTCGTGTTACATTAGGAAATATAGCATAACTAATTATATGTTCAATATTATCTGAAATTTCTTTTAGCTCCTCTTTCGAACGATCCATTTCAGGAGCCAGAAGATCGGCCGGCCGGCATAAAATGGGCGCTTCATCGCCCACTGCCTTTTTTCGCACCATTTCATTAATGGGGGCAGGCGGCTTTCCATAAAGCCCTTTTAAATAATTCTTTGTCTCTGTCGTAATAACCTTATAGCGATCTCCCGTCAGGACATTAAGCGTCGCCTGCGTTCCGACAATTTGGCTCATCGGGGTCACCAGGGGTGGAAAACCGAAATCCTCTCGCACCTTCGGCACCTCGTCCAACACCTCCCGCATCCGGTGAAGCGACTTCTGCTCCGAAAGCTGCATCGTCAGGTTGGAAGTCATCCCGCCGGGAATTTGATATATCAAGACATTCGGGTCCACACCGGTATAATCAGATTCGAATTCCTTGTATTTCTTCCTCACTTCACGAAAATAATCTGCGATTTCAGCCAGGAGGGTTAGATCAAACTGTGGATCATGCTTCCCTCCTTTCAAAATACTGACAATCGTTTCGACGGGAGGATGGGATGTCCCGGAGGCCAGAGATGATATAGCGGTATCCACAATGTCAACTCCCGCCTCAATCGCCTTCAGACAGGTGGAGACCGCCATCGCCCCCGTATCGTGGCTGTGAAGATGGATAGGGACCGAAACCGCCTTCTTTAGTTTGCCAATCAGATCGAAGGCGGCATAGGGAGAAAGAAGCCCGGCCATGTCTTTAACACAGATGGCATCGGACCCCATATCCTCCAGCCGTTTGGCCATTTCAACAAAGAGGGCATGATTGTGGACAGGGCTGATGGTATAACAAAATGTCCCCTCCACCTTTCCGCCATACTTTAAGGCCGCCTTGATCGACGTCTTGAGATTGCGAAAATCGTTTAACGCGTCGAATATGCGCAGGATATTGATTCCATTGGCGATGGCGCGGTCGATAAACCGCTCGACGACATCGTCGGCATAATGGCGATAGCCGACAAGGTTTTGGCCCCGAAGCAACATCTGGAAGGGGGTACGCGGCATGCACTTCTTTAATTCCCGAATTCTCTCCCACGGATCTTCTTTTAAATACCGGATTGCTGCATCGAAGGTGGCCCCTCCCCACATCTCCACGGCGGCATAGCCGACCCGATCAATTTTCTCCGCGATCGGGAGCATATCTTCCGTGCGAAGACGCGTTGCGATCAGACACTGGTGCCCGTCCCTTAATGTCGTATCCATGATTTGAATCGGTTTTGCCTTTGACATATTCCTACCCCCTGGAATGCGCCGCGATGACCGCAGAGATCGCAATAACCTTGTCGACCCGATTTACATCTGCCGCCACATTTAAGTGATCCAGGTGCGTGTCGATGTAATTCGTGTCAAATCGTCCTTCCCGGAAATCCGGGTCGTCCATCATTTCTTTGTAGAAAGAGATCGTGGTTTTAACGCCGCGAATGACATATTCGTCGAGGGCCCTTCGCATCCGCTGCACCGCCCCTTTCCACGTCCTCGCGCGAACCGTCAGCTTTGCAAGAAGGGAATCGTAATACGGGGGGACGACATATCCCGCATAGATATTCCCGTCAATCCGCACCCCAATGCCGCCGGGCGAATAATAGGCGGTAATCTTGCCGGGCGTTGGGATAAAATCCCGTTTTGGATCTTCTGCGTTGATTCTGCATTCAATGGCATGACCGGAAAGGACGACGTCTTTCTTGCGAATCGACATCGGCTGACCCGCCGCAATCCGGATCATCTCGCGTACGATATCAACCCCCGTAATTTCCTCCGTCACCGTGTGCTCCACCTGGATTCGGGTATTCATCTCAAGAAAATAATAACGCAAGTTGGAATCCACCAGGAACTCAACCGTCCCGGCCGATGTGTAATGAACCGATTGCGCCGCCGCAATCGCCGCTTCTCCCATCTCCTGGCGAAGCCGCTCGTCCAAAATGAGCGAGGGGGCGATCTCAACCAACTTCTGGTGCCGTCTCTGTATGGAGCAATCGCGTTCCCCCAAATGGATCACGTTCCCCGCGTGGTCCGCAAGGATTTGAAATTCAATATGGTGGGTAGAAACCAGGTATTTTTCGAGGTAGACCTCCGCCTTTCCGAAGGCGGCCATCGCCTCCGCCTGCGCTATCGGGAAAAACCGTGTCAGCTCCCCTTGGTTACGGCAGATGCGAAGCCCGCGTCCCCCCCCTCCGGCGGAGGCCTTCAACATCACAGGATATCCGATCGACTCGCAAAAGCTGATCGCCTCGGGAAGCGCTGCAATCGGCTCCACCAGACCGGGGACGATGGGGATCCCGACTTCCTTCATCTTTTTCCTCGCCAGAACCTTATCACCCATGGTCTGAATCGCCTCTGCGGAAGGCCCAATAAATGTTACGCCGTTTTCTTCGCAAGCCCGGGCGAATTCGGCGTTTTCCGCCAGAAACCCGTATCCCGGGTGGATGGCATCCACCCCTTTTTGTTTAGCCAGATCGATAATCCGGTAAATATTGAGATAACCCTCAATCGGCCCCGGCCCAACCAGGCACGACTCATCCGCTTTTTTAACATACAGGGTGGTGGCGTCCGCCTCCGAATAGATCGCAACCGTCGGGATGGAAAGCTCCTTGCATCCCCGTATGATACGAAGGGCAACTTCGCCTCGATTGGCAATCAACACCTTTTTAAACATAGCGCCCTCTTAATTGATCTGCACAAATCTTCCACGCTGAACTTTTAATAAAAATGGTCTCTTGACGACCTCCCCTTCTTTGATCTCGGAAATAAAGCCAGAAGCGCCCGTAAACTGCCGTATCCTCCCCACCTTTGTTTTAATTTCCCAGGGGGTATAAGCCCCTTCTTTTACGGCCGACAAAATAAGCGACGTCGCGTCATAAGCCTGCGCGGAGAAGATATCCGGCTCTTCATGAAACCGCTTCCTGTACTGGGCCACGAACTTTTGCACGGCCGGATCGGGACTTTCCTTAAAAAAACCGTCCATGAAAACAGCCCCCTCTGCATAAAACCCGGCCATCTTTAAAAAATCAGGGGAGTTCCAGCTATTGACGCCTAAAAGTACCACATCCTTGATGTTGTGGAAAGCCAATTGTGGAATAAGCAACCCCACACTTTCAGCACTCCCCGGCAGAAAAAGGCCGCCAAATCCCGGCGTATATGAAATTTCCCGCTTTCTCTTTCCTTCCTCCACGACGTGAGAGATTCCTTTCTTTCCCAAATCAATCTCCTTGAGACGACGGATCGCGCTGGAGAAATCGGTATCGCCAGCAAGGTAAGGCTCCGCATGCACCATCTCTCCTCCCAGCTTGATCACCTCTTCCGAAAAGCATTTCATCCAGCCCATCCCAAAATTCTCCTTCGGAAAAAGAACGGCAAATTGCTTCAGCCCCATCTGATGCACCGCATGCTCCGCCAAGGCATGGCACTGATACCGGTTGGTTATCGCGTTTCTGATGACCGATCTCCCCAATGATGTAAGATGAGAGGCTGTCGCCCCCGGCGTGATGAGCAGACGTTGCCCCCTCTCAACCATCGGGGCAACATAATCCACATCCTTACTAAGAAGGGGGCCCACAACGGCTACAGAACGATACTCGTCCAACCACCCCTCTATTCCCTTCCGATCTTCCTCGATGTCTTTCACAACCAGGCCGACCGAAGCGCCCGGGTTCTCCTCCTTGAATTGTTGAAGCGCCATCTGCGTCCCATTGAGCGCGGCCTCTCCAAACGGGGCCAACTTTCCTGACAACGGCAGAATCACTGCAATCAGATGACGGCTTGCCTTCGTCTTGTCTCTAATCTGTCCCAACATACCTCTTGCGGCACCAGAAAACGGATGATCCGAAGAGGAGGAGAGAAACCGTTTAATATAGCGCTCTTCACGATAATAATCCCCCCTCTCTTCATACAGACCAATTAAACGGATCATCGCCTCATCCGCAGGAAAACCCGGCGCGAACTGTTTGACAACAGACTCAAGCTCTTTTTCGTGAAGCCGCTCTCTAATAAGGGCCACCACGGCATTTCGGACTCCCTGCAACTCCTCGGGCCCAAAGACCAGCTTTTTCTTTAACATCAGCACTTCAAGCGACTTGCCGTACTCCTTTCTCACAAAATAGGCCTGGGCCAATTTATCATAGGCCTCTGCCTTATACGTCTCTTCGTCAGGAACAGGGTCCCACAGCTGCAGCACATCGTTGAACTCTCCACGGGCAAGATAGAGCTCCGAAAGGCGCATTCTGGCATCGTTGATTCGATCGTCCTCCGGGAATTTTTCCAGGAATGCCTTTAAGAACGAAATGGCCTTTTTAGGCTCCCGCTCTTTGTGGAGATCGCTTAAATAGAGGTGCGCTTCCGGCAGGAAAATGCTGACAGGATATTTTGACAAAAGCTGTTCGAACGCAAAAATGGCAACCTCCCTGTTTTCCAAGTCTGCATAGGTTTTACCCTGATCAAAGAGTGCCTGCTCCTCCGGCGCAATCAGGGAGGGATCTTCGGAAAAACCCTCCCTGAAAAAACAAAGGGCCAGAACGATCAAAATGATTTTTTTAAAAATATGAAACACCTGGCTCGGCTTATCACAGTGGCGTTCTCCTTGTCAAGGAAACCGGCTTTGCGATAAAATCCCCAGATGGATCAGATGATCGATCGTTTTCTGAACTACCTTTCTGTTGAGAAAGGTCTCTCCTTGAATACCCTATCAGCCTATAGCCAAGACCTTAAAAAACTGACGGAGCAATTTAAAAAACAGCGCGCCCGCATCGACACCGCAGGCCGAAAAGAGATGCGCTTGTTTCTCTCGGATTTAAGAGGACAAGCTCTCTCCTCTTCTTCTATCACGCGTATTCTTTCCACCTTGCGCACCTTCTTTAAGTTTCTTTCCAACGAGGGGATGATCCACCATGATCCAATGGCCCAAATCGCCTCTCCGAAGAGGGCGTATCGTCTGCCGAAGGTGTTGCACCCAAAAGAAGTGGAGGCCCTCCTCAACTTTAATAAAGGGGACTCGCCCACTTCCATCCGAGACGACGCCATGATCGAGCTTCTGTACGCCACCGGACTGCGCGTATCCGAACTGATCCGGCTTCTGATGACTTCAATCAACATGGAAGGGGGTTATCTGGTCTCCAAGGGGAAGGGGGCTAAGGAACGTATCGTACCGATAGGACAGTACGCACGGCAAAAGCTAGACCACTACATCCTCCATACCAGGCCGTTGCTCCTTAAAGGAAAGGATACAAAAGACCTTTTCATCAACCGATCCGGAAAGGGGATGAGTCGGCAGGCTTTTTGGAAACTTCTAAAACGTTACGCGCACAAGGCCGGGATTGAAAGACCGATCTCGCCTCATATGTTGCGGCATTCTTTCGCCACCCACCTGTTAGATGGAGGCGCCGACCTCCGTTCCGTGCAACTGCTCTTGGGACACGCCGACATCTCCACCTCGCAAATTTACACCCACGTCAGTCGAGAACGACTGAAGGCAATTCACCAAAAGAGCCATCCGAGGGGATAGCCGTTTATTCATAAAGAGGAAACCCCTATCAATCGTAGGTCAGTAAAGAAATGAGGGGCAGACCGTGTAACCGCTCCCGCCCTTTTAGACCTTTTAATTCAATCAGAAAGGCAATCCCCGCAATCTTTCCTCCCAACCGTTTGACAAGATTCACCGCAGCGGACATCGTTCCGCCCGTTGCCAGAAGATCGTCCACTACCAGAATCGACTCCCCCGGCGAGATGGCATCCCGATGAATCGCCAAGCTGTCAAAACCATATTCGAGGCTGTATTTCTCCACAACCTGTTCGGCCGGAAGTTTCCCGGGTTTTCGGGCGGGGACAAAGCCGGCATTGAGCCGCCGGGCGATCGGCCCCCCTAATATAAAACCACGCGATTCAATGGCGACCACTTTCTGAATCCCTTTATCAAGAAAGGGAAACGTCATTTGGTAGATGACCTCTTGAAAAAGGACAGGATCC
Organism: Candidatus Troglogloeales bacterium; assembly: GCA_005239595.1. Classification (GTDB taxonomy): domain Bacteria; phylum Nitrospirota; class Nitrospiria; order SBBL01; family SBBT01; genus SBBT01. The sequence goes on from SBBT01000173.1 coordinate 7,478, forward strand.
TTCAGGAGGGTGGTAATATCATAGAATAAAATACCCTTTTTGGGGAAATCCTGGACTTCCCGAATACTCGATTTTAAATCCAAAAGGGCCTCCTTTCTCAAAGTTCTGTAAAGAAACCCACATCACAGACAGGCCGTTAAAAAAACGCCTCTGGCCCGATCGCCTGCTCGTTAAGAATATCCCGAAGTTTGCGAAGCGCAGCCGATTCAATCTGTCTGACGCGCTCGCGGGTTAATCCAATCACCTTTCCTATCTTCTCGAGCGTATACGGCTCCTCCTGCGCAAGCCCGAATCTCATCATAATCACCCGTTGTTCATTTTGCTTCAGCCTCCTCATCCATCGGAGGAGATCCTCCCGGCGTTTCACACCTTCCACCTTTGCGGCAGGAGAAATCTGTTCGGTATCCTCGATCACATCCCCTAACGACGTTTCCTTAAAATCCGAAATGGGGCTGTCCAGCGAATAGGTCTTTTTAAGAAGTTGCTGCAACTCGCCCACCGCTCTTTCGGACATCCCCATTTTTTTTGAGATTTCATCGGTCTGTGGCTCACGTCCCAGTTCCTGGACAAGGTCTTCAAGATTCGCGAGATAGTGGTTGACCTGCTCGACCACATGGACCGGCAGGCGGATCAACTTGCCCTGATTAATAATACCGCGGGTAAGGGATTGCCGAATCCACCAAGAGGCGTACGTCGAGAAACGAAAACCCTTTCGGTAATCATATTTTTCGACCGCCTTGATAAGGCCGATATTCCCCTCCTCGATAATATCCGAAAAGGGGAGTCCGCGATTGAGATAATGTTTTCCGATATTCACGACCAACCGGAGATTAGATTCGATTAAACGCTGCCGCGCCTTTTTATCCCCCTTGGCAATTTTTTTGGCAAGGGATATCTCATCCTTAAACGTCAATAAGGCCGAGCAGCGGATTTCTTTTAAATATATCTGAACCGCATCGGTCGTCAGTGCAGCTTCTTCTTCAGCCTCTTCCAGCGCCCAGGAGCCGCCGCCTTCTTGCTCAGGCTCTTCCGTTTCCTCACACTCTCTGTCGTCTTTTTCCAGATTAGACCACTTTTCGTTCATGGCAATTTTAGGCGACTGGCTAGTCTATAATTGAAAATCGATCGAAACCAGATGAGGGGGCCTTCCATACGACATCGACGTTCGCCACCACCGCACGGGGAGGCCCCTTCCATAAACATTCGATCAGCAGATGAATGTTCCCTCTTTCTCCTTCCACCTCAATCTCAACCTGTCCATCTGTAAGATTCCTGGCGTAGCCCCTTAATTGAAGTCCCATCGCATTCTGCAGGGTATAATTTCTAAAACCAACACCTTGCACCCGTCCCTCGACCAGAATGCGGGCCGAAGCGGCCTCGCCCGTTCTCTTGCTTAAGGAGATTTCCTGCATTGTTCACTCCCCACTTACGTATACTAAAAAGGTCTACGCCCCTTATCCTCCGGGCAAATGGCATAAAACAGTGGTCGGGGCGAGAGGATTTGAACCTCCGGCTCCACCGTCCCGAACGGTGTGCGCTACCGGGCTGCGCCACGCCCCGAATATCGTCTACATCTATCGTGTGTACTATATTTGCATAAGCTATAACAAGGTGTGTAAAAGTTTAGAGCGGCGGCGTACATTTTCAGGTTCAAGAGACCTAAGCAACCCGATGATCCTGACGATAAGGATACGCCACTATGGGAGAGCAAAACACAAAGACGGCCGAAAATGCAAGAACCACTAAAAAATGGTCTAGACAGCGGGGTCCACTTTAATTCACCTAAGCTAGGGGGGCAATAAATAAACCTGCGCAAGCTCAACGTAGTTTTGGGCAGACTGGGCCAGGAAGGCAATCTCTTCTTCCGTAAGCTTTCTGATCACCCTCGCCGGCATGCCAAGGGCAAGCGAGCCAGGCGGAATCTTCATCCCCTCCGTCACCAGCGCTCCCGCCCCGATAAGCGTCTCTTCCCCAACAACCGCCCCGTCTAAAATAATGGCCCCCATTCCGACGAGAACACGGTTTGAAATCGTGCATCCATGGAGAATCACACGATGCCCCACCGTCACCTCATCCCCGATGATCAAGGGGTGCGTCTTGCGCGTGACATGCAAAACCGAGTTATCCTGAATATTGGTGCGCTCTCCAATACGGATAAAATGGACATCCCCCCGAACAACCGACCCAAACCAGACAGAACTATAGGCGCCGATGATGACGTCTCCAATGACAGAGGCCGACGGTCCAATAAAAACGTTTGCCAGGAATTGAGGCGTTTTATCCGAAAAAGAGAGAATCATCTCATCATGACGGTCAAACAGAGGGGGAAAGGTACCACATCTCATTTCTATCCGGCAAGCCATTCTTGGCAAGCCATGTTTAAAAATTTCTAATTTTGCTATAATTTTTACTGTCGTAGGTCGACGTCAAGATCGGCCTGCAAAAGACTTTTCTACAACATCACGCGGCCGTGCAGAACTGGCGGTTCATCTCTTTTTTTGATTGGAGGAGAAGGCCATGAATCTATCGATCGGTGTGGGAGTCAGCAGGGAGAAAGAGGGGTTTGCCGCCGGTTGTGAGGCGGCGCAACAGGCGATCGCCCAGATAGGTCAGACACGGGCCGATCTTGCGCTTGTCTTTGCCACCATCGGATACAATCAAGAGGACCTTTTAGCAGGCATCAGGACAATTACAGGAGATACCCCCCTTTCCGGATGCTCCGGCGAGGGGATTATCACACAAGCGGGGTCAGACGAGGGGACCTATGCCGTCAGCGTCATGCTGCTCGCCTCCGATCAAATCACCTTTGACACCTTCCTGGTGGAGGGTCTTAAAAAAGAGTCGAAAGAGGCGGGGCTTCGCCTGTCCGATGCGCTGGGGGAATGCAAAAATGGAAAGGTCTTATTGCTCTTTCCAGACGGCCTTACGATCAACAGCACACAATTTCTTCATGCCCTGGAGTCTCACCTCCCTTATCCGATCAAAATCGCGGGTGGGACATCCGGAGACAATTTTAAGTTTGCAAAAACCTATCAGTATCACAACGGCAAGGTCGTTAGTGACGCCGTCTCCGCTGTGCTCATTAGCGGCCCGGTTGAAGTGGACATTGCGGTCAGCCATGGCTGTCAGCCGATCGACATCGAGCGAACAGTGACAAAATCAAGCGCGAATATCGTCTATGAAATTGATGGAAGACGGGCCTGGGACGTCTTTACACAATATCTAGTTGGCGACCCGAAAAACTTATCCGAGGCTGATCTTGCGCGGATATCTATCGGGGAGAGTCTCCCTCCCGATGCGGCATCGGCCTATCATCCCCTGATCGTGCGATCAGGCATGGGACTCAATAAAGAAGCAGGCACAGTATACTTTCCCGCAGAAATTCCGGTCGGCACAAAACTCCAGATCGTGCGACGCGATCCGATCAGTATCTCAACAAGCGTGTTGACGGTCGGTCGAGAGATTACAGAGCGTCATGCCGATAAAAAACCGCTGGCAGTCTTTCAGTTTGACTGTGCCGGGCGGGGGAGAATAGTCCTCGGGGAGAAAACCAACGAGATGACCGTCTTCCCCCTCCAGGAGAAAATTGGGAAAAGCGTCCCATGGATCGGTTTTCATACATACGGAGAGATCGCCCCGGTGAGGGAGAAGGTCTATTTTCATAACTACACCGTTGTCCTGTGCACCCTCTATGAAGCGTAGGGAAGGAACATGGAAGAAGAACAGAAAGAGATCATCGAGCGCTTGAAACGCCAGAATGCCTATCTGATGCAGCAGAGTGCGCTTTTCGTCAAGGTAGAAAACAGCCTCCACCACCTTCAAAGCGCCTTAGACCGGCAACTAAGACGTATCAACCTCCTCAACCAATTTAACTTGGAGGTAAGCGAGACTTTCGATCGAAAAGTCATCATGCGCCGTGCCATAGAAATGCTGATGGACACTTTCCCATTCGAACAAGGAGTTTTCTTCTCACTCGATACGACAGCCCATCTGGTTGCAGATACCGTTATAGGATATAATAAGGAACAGGAACAGGTATTGTTCAATGCCCGTTGGCCGATGGATCGGGCCCGGATGGA
>SBBT01000115.1 GCA_005239595.1 Candidatus Troglogloeales bacterium
CTTAAGGTTCAGGTTTCTCTTGCCAGAAAAACCAGCTTACACCCTCTCCTTATTTACACACAAAAGTTTACATCACCCAGAGCCGTTGCAACAGGCGCTGTCCGGTGGACGTTCCAATCTGACCATTGCCGAACTGCTCGGCATGACCCTGTCCCATTTAGCCCAAGCCGAACGAACGGCTTATCTGGAACGAGAAAGATCGGATAAAGGCAACGGATGCTACGAACGAGGCCTGCAAATCGGGTCGGTTCCCGTGACTCTGCAAGTTCCCGGATGCGCACCAGTGATTTTCGCCAGACGCTGCTTCCCCCCCCTTATGAACGGGGCTATCCAGAAGCCACGCGAGCAACTGCTCGCAGGGGTCGCACCCCTTCTCGGACTTTTAGCGTCCAGCCGCTCCATCCATGCCGCCACAAAACAAAAGGGCACTCCATCCTCTTACTGTACGGAATTTCGATAGGCCTCCCACTCCATTAAAAGCTGCGCCTTTTTGTCGGTGTTGCACGCCTTACAACAGGGAACCACGTTCCCCCTGGTACTTCTTCCCCCGCGTATGACGGGAACAATATGATCCATGGTTAATTCGGTTGACTTAAATCGCCCTCCGCAGTAATGGCAAACCCCTTTGCTTTTCTGCCGCTTCCACCACGGACTCCCTCTCAATTCGCGGGCCTGCTCTTTTTCTTTTTTGATTCTTTCATCATCTATATCTGAAAAAAACGTTTCAGCCATGTTCTATCGGGATGCGAAACAATCGTTTTTTCAGCAACCGACCAGGTCAAACAAATGTCGCCATCATCGGGGCATGGTCGGAGGGCTGCTTATCCGCGCGGGGGGCCTTATCAATTTCACACAACACACAGCGGGAAGCAAAGGGAGGGGTCGCCCAGATATGGTCGATGCGAATCCCCATGTTCCTTCGAAATGCGCCCATACGATAGTCCCACCAGCTATAATAGCCCCCCTCCTGATGGTGCATGCGGAACAGATCGATCAACCCCCACGACATCAACGTCATCAGGGCCTCCCGCTCTTTTGGGTGACATAAGATCTCCCCCTCCCACTCCTTTGGATCGTAAACATCTCTCGCCTCCGGAGCGACGTTAAAATCTCCCACAATCGTAAGCGGCATATCGGTCTTATAACATCGATCGAGGTAATTTTTTAGACGGGCGATAAAATTCAGCTTATAAATAAACTTGGGCGAGTCAACCGATTCCCCATTCGGGATATAGACATTGATCAGTCGGACCCCCATAACCGTTGCCGCGATGAGGCGCCTCTGTTCATCTATCGGCGTTTCTGGAAACCCGATCTGCACGTCGCTGATCGGATGTTTTGAGAAAATGGCAACGCCATTGTAACTTTTCTCACCTGAAAAGGCGGCTCTATATCCTTCATCCTTGAACGTCTCCCACGGAAACTTCCCGTTTTCGACCTTCGTCTCCTGAACACAGAGGACATCGGGTTCGTGTTTTTTTAACCAGCCTACGACAGCGTCACATCGAACCCTGATGGAATTGACATTCCATGTCGCGATCTTCACCCTGAAAACCTCTACAGCTTATATCTTTCGCATCCGGCTTGCTTGAGCCCGTGCAAGGACCGCCTCGAATAGAAAATGATACACCTCCGCATGCCGTTTTGTTTCCCAGATATCCTCGCCCCAAATATAGGCCCCGTGGTCTCGTACCAGGATACAATGCGCCCTTTGAAATTTGGGCGTGTCAACGACTCTGGTAATCTCACCCAACAGTTCCGCCTCTTTCGGCCTGTTATTTATCACGGGAACCATATGGACCGCGTCGTTGGACTCCCCACGCAACCCCTTCAGCATCTCGAAACCCCGGATTTCAAGCTGATCCAACGGCCTCGCCCGATCCGCCGCTAGGACGGCGGACAGGGCATGACTGTGCATGACCGATCCCGCCTTTCTCTTACGGATCAGCTCACAAAAAATGGTGCCGCATTCCGAAAGACGCAGGGCGCGATTTTTCGAGGGAGAAACCACCTTTCCGTTCATTGAATCAACGACAAAAAGATCGGAAGGGGCCACCCGCTCTTTATGAACACCGGTGGGTGCCATTAAAAACAGACCCCGTCCCAAAGAAGCGCAAATTCCGCCGCCCGTGCCTGCCACCCACCCTTTCTGGTAAAAGACTGCAAGCAGTTCACACACAAACCCCCGAACGGCCTTCTCCGACATAAAACGACTCCTCCTTCTTCTTTTTCAGGCAGTTGAGAATAGCATGCTTCGCATCATGCCTCAATAAAATTCCTCCTCATAAAATTCCTCCTCTCTATTCATTCCTTTATGGCTTCGCCGTGTTATATACGGTCGGGGATAGGCATAAAAGGGATAGGCATAAAATAGGCATAAAATCTCTTGAAGGAAAAAAGCAACTTCGCTATAATCTAACCCACAAGGGGGATATAAACCGTGTCATTTGAAATTCACCAGCTAGAAGCATTTGACCCAACGGGGAGAATGTTCAACCGCGATGTGAACATTACGGTTGACGAGTCCGGTTATACGGGACATTTCGCATACGAAGGATTTACGCTGCAAACGGTGGCGCATCCATCCGTGGAGGCGGTCATAGGCGATATCGTTCCAAAACTCCAGAAAAAGGGATTTCGCGACATTCGGACCAGAATCAATTTCCGCGAGGAGCGCTACCTGTCTGAAAGAGAACGTTGGATCTCTTATAAGACGTAACACCTTGAGGAAGCACGCCGCACAAGTAATACGGCAGGTTCTCGCGATTGGCGGCTCTGATTCAGGAGGGGGAGCGGGAATACAGGCCGATATCAAGGCGATTCATGCCAACGGGGCCTACGCCCTGTCTGTTCTCACGTCCATTACCGCTCAAAACACAAAAGAAATTTCCGCTTCTCTTGACCTCCCGCTTCGCCTCATTGAGGCACAGATATCAGCCATTTTTGACGATTTCCATGTCTCTGCCGTCAAAACGGGCATGCTCTCTTCAAAGGGTATCGTCAGAAAAATTTCTCTTCTCCTGACACGCTTTAACGTTGGGAATCTCGTTGTAGATCCGGTCATGTTTTCTAAAAGTGGCTATCCTCTTTTACAGCCGGACGCGGTTTCCCTGCTGAAGTCGCATCTGATCCCTCTCGCAACATTGGTCACCCCCAATATTCCCGAGGCGGAATCTCTCGCAGAGATCAAGATAAAGGGCATCGTGGAAGCGGAAAAGGCTGCGAGAAAAATCCACGCCTTTGGATCCAGGGCCGTTCTGATTAAGGGGGGACATCTACCGGATCACCGCGGGTGCGATCTCCTCTTCGACGGCCAAAAAACCATTTTCTTTAAAGGACAGTTTATCGATACCTCCCCTCCCCACGGAACTGGATGTAGTCACGCCGCCGCCATTGCAGCCAGGCTGGCCCAAGGCGATCCGTTAAAGGAGGCCGTCCGGCACGCAAAACTGTATATTACAGGGGCCATACGGCACGCCCATCCGATCGGACACGGCCACCACCCCACGAATCACCTTTATTCCCTGCCACAAAGGACTGTTTTATCGACCGATTAAAAACAGATCAAAATCCAGAAGCGGCCCTTTCGACGAAAGACGCCCGCAAATACGCCTCTCCTTTTTCATTCCAATCTTCTCTAAGACCCGCACAGATGCGACATTGGCGGGAAGGGTTTTGGCCTCAATCAACACAAGGCCCATCCCTTTAAACCCAAAATCCAAAATGGCCTTCAATGCCTCGGTCATATATCCCTTATTTCTATACGGATGCATCATGATGAACCCAATTTCACCGACATTCTCTTCTCGATCCCATCGAACATAACCTGCCGATCCTACCGGTTGTCGGTCCTCCTTGAGGCAGGCCGTCCAATTGCTTGGAAGACCCGGAAGCCTTTTGGCGTCGTCAGGCCGGTTTTCAAAAACAAACTCAGGCTGCGTAAGATCATTCAGAGAAACAAGGTAAAGGCGTTCTGTCGTTAAGGATGGAGGGGTCCATGGCATTGCGCAATAAACCTAGACGGTCTAATCCGATTTGTTGGCCGATTGCCTACGGCGACGATCCGCCAGCCAACTGATGAAGACGTAGAACACATAAAGACCGAAAAAAACACCAATCAAGACATAGAAGTTGCCAATGATATGCGAATAATTTTCGGCCATATAAAAAACGCCGGACAAGAGAACGGAAATCACCAAAACCAGCAGCCACAACGTGAGAAGAGGATGCATCTTTCTCCTTGATCTTTTGTGTATAGACCTACCTAATCACTAACAATTTACGTCACTAACATCCTGTATGTGTATACATCCTGAGAATATTTTTCCTTTATTCATAATGCATTGCAAGACATTATAACATTGGCACATTTTTTGCTCTATCTAAAGGTGTTTAGCCAAAGGAGGTCATCCATGAAGTGCCCAAAGTGTGAAGGTCTGATGTACATAGAACGGGTTTCGGATTTCTTCATCCCCTTTGAGGTATGGAACTGCATCAACTGCGGAGCCATCATTGATCAGACCATATTAGAGAACAGGGCAAAAAGCCGTCCCTTGTTTGAGCCTGTTGGCAGCCAGTAGTCCACTCCTCTGCCTGGCAGAGCCTTTTTACCGTCTCCCTTCCCAGAAAAGTAAAAGAGGGCTCGCGATAAACCAGGAAGAATAGGTTCCGACCACCACCCCAAAAATCATCGCCAGCGCAAAATCGTGGATCACCTCCCCTCCAAAAAAGAAGAGGGCGACCAAGGCAAGAAATGTCGTTACGCCGGTAATAAAAGTTCGAGAGAGGACTTCATTGATTGCCTTATTAATGATCTGTCCAAAAGACTCTTTTTTCCTAAAACGCATATTCTCCCGTATCCTGTCGAAAACCACCACGGTGTCACTCAAAGAATAACCGGCCACGGTCAACAAGGCGGTCACGACCAGGAGGGTCAGTTCTTTGTTCATGATAAAGAAAATCCCGAGTATCGCTAAAACATCGTGGAACGTGGCAAGGACAGCCGCAACCCCGAAACGGAATTCAAACCGGAAGGCAATATAGATAATAATACCGAGCATGGAAAGGGCAACCGCCAGCAGCGCGTCTTTTTGAAGCTTCCTTCCCACAGTCGGGCCGATTTCAGAACTGCTTTCCACCACCAATCGGTTCTCTGGATATGCCTTTGATAAAACATTTTCCATCCGTCCGGAAATATCTGCCTTCACCACATCTTTCGTCTTGAATCGAACCAGAAACCTTTCCCCTCCCATCATCTCCTGAATCTCGGCATCTTTGAGGCCATTCCCCTCTAATACAGCCCGCATCTCGTCAATCCGGACAGGGCTTTCAAATTTAAGTTGGACCGCGGTGCCTCCGGCAAAATCAATCCCCAGGTTCGCCCTCCCACGGGCTACCTGAATGAGCGCCACCAGACCGCACAGCACCAACAAACCTGAAAGGATAAAAAAGAAAATCCTTTTTCCTACAAAATCAACTTCGGTTTTTTTGAAGAATTCAAACATCGATCGTGACATCCTTCGTTGTTCCTCGACAACGGCAATAGATTTACCCCCCCGCAGCAAAACCTCCAGAGAGCATCGCTACGCCCGCTCAAATGCTGAGATGTTCTAATTTCCACCTGCTGTTAATAAGGTCAAACACAACCTTGGTGCCGACCAGAGACGTAAAGAGGTTGATCATCACACCTAAAGAGAGCGAGACAGCAAAACCTTTGATCGGACCGGTCCCAAAAATAAAAAGGACGAAGGAGGTAATCAAGGTGGTCACATGCGAATCAAAAATAGAAGAAAACGCCTTGTCATAACCCGAATCGACCGCAAGACGGATCGGTTTTCCAAGCCGCAGTTCCTCGCGTATCCGTTCAAATATCAAGACATTGGAATCAACCGACATTCCAATCGTTAAGATAATTCCAGCAATTCCCGGCAATGTCAGCGTGGCATTTAAGGCCGCCAATGCCCCGATCAGCAAAATGATATTCAGCACCATTGTCAAATCAGCCAACAATCCGGAAAGCCGGTAGTAGAAAATCATAAAACCGACTACCAGCAGCGTTCCCACCATGCCGGCCCGAAACCCCATCTCAATGGAATCCCTTCCCAAGGATGGTCCCACCGTTACATTCTGAACAATCGTAACCGGCGCTGGAAGCGCCCCCGCCCGAAGGACAATCGCAAGATCATTCGCCTGCTCGGTCGTGTACGAACCGGTGATTTGGGCACGCCCCCCGCTGATCTTCTCCTGAATCACGGGCGCCGAATAGACAGTATTATCAAGAATGATCGCTAGGCGTTTTTTTACGTTCTCCCCGGTAATCTTCTCAAAAAGCCTGGCCCCCACCGGATCAAACGTAATTGAAACATAAGGGTCGTTAAACTCCCCAATCGAAACACGGGCATCGCTCAAGAGATCGCCCGTCAACGCCGCTTCTCTCCTAACCAGATACGGACGCTTTGTGGTAAGACCGGTCTCCTGATCGATCAGCCGTTCGAAGAGAATCTGATTTTCAGGCGGCGTCTTGTATTCTGCTATAACGTTATCTTCCTGATCGGCATTGATCCGAGATGGAAGAAGTCTGGCAATCGGATGATCCTCATCCAGAAGCCTAAACTCCAGAAGGGCCGTCTTTCCAATCAGGGCAATCGCCCGCTGTGGCTCCTTGACGCCTGGAAGCTGAACGAGAATCTGGTTCTCTCCCTGTTTTTGAATCAGCGGCTCGGCAACACCAAACTGATCAATCCGGTTTCGGATCGTCTCCAGTGCCTGGGCGATTGACGACTCAACAATTCTTTTCAGTTCCGACGCCTGCGGTGTTAAAATGATCTCACCCGCCTGGCCTTCTTTCACGCTAAAATTCGGAAATTCGGCATCCACGATCTTTCTGACCGCCTCTTTGGTTCCGGAAAGAGGTGTTAGATAGATAGCCGCCCCTTCCCTGCGAAGGGACGTGTCCGGAAGTTGCTTGCTTTCCATAAAACCCCGAAGGGCGACAAGGTTTCGCTCCACCGCGTTTTCCACGGCCTTTTCCTTATCCACCTCCAGCACCAGATGTATTCCACCCTGCAAATCGAGACCCATGGTAATCCCTTTGCTCGGGAAAACGCGTCCCCACCAGGAAGGGAGGAAAGAATAAAATGGGGAAGACGGGAGAAAACTTACAATAGAGGCAACGATGGCAATCAGAATAACGATCAGCCGCCCTTTAATACCCCGTTTCACTTTGCCTCCGGCAGCTCCGCCTCATCGGTCTTGACCTCTTCAATATAGCTCCGTATCACCTTCACCCGAACCCCTTCTGCCACCTGAAGGGTCACCTGATCCACGGCGAGATTCGTCACCGTGCCGATCATCCCACCCGACGTGGTAACGCGATCTCCCTTTTTCAAACCATCAATCATCGCTTTGCGCTTCTTAGCCCGCTTCTGCTGGGGCCTTACCAGCAGAAAATAAAAAAGAACGAAGATCAGTATAAAAGGAACAAACGCGACAAACGGGTTCCCCGCCGCAGGGACCTCCGCCGCCTGCGCCCACGCATTCGATTCAAGCCATGTCAGCAAATTCACCTCCCCAAAATACCTCAACAAAACGCACGGCCTTCAATCGAATCGTCCTCGATCGCCGCGCGCAGCGTTTTCATAAGCGTGAGATAATAATATAAGTTATGCAGCGTATTCAACCGAAGTGCCAAAAGTTCCCTCGCCATAAAGAGATACCGCAGATAGGCCCGTGAGAAATTCCGGCAGGCGTAACAAGCGCAACACGGATCGAGGGGCTGGTTATCTTCCGCATACTTGGCGTTCCGGATATGGAGGGTCCCCTCGCTCGTGAACAGAATACCGGTGCGGGCATGACGGGTTGGCAGCACGCAATCAAAAAGATCAATACCTAGCAATACAGATGCCACGATATCTTCAGGCGTGCCAACGCCCATGAGATACCTTGGAAACGCCGCAGGAATTTTGGGAACGATCTGTTGGAGGGTCTGGAAGGTCATCTCTTTTGGCTCGCCCACACAGAGACCTCCCACGGCATATCCGTCAAAACCGATCTCAAGGAGCCCCGTAAGAGAAACCTCCCGAAGATCCGGATAGAATCCGCCCTGGATAATTCCATAAAGAGATTGATTCTCCAGATGATGCGCCTCTTTCGACCGCCTTGCCCACAAAAGTGTTCTCTTCAGGGATGAAGACGTTTTGGCATAATCGGATGGATAGGCCAGACATTCGTCGAACGACATAATGATATCCGCCCCCAACGCCTCCTGCACTTCAATCGCCTTCTCGGGGGAGAAGGCGTGTCTCGAACCGTCGAGGTGTGACTTGAAGACAACCCCTTCGTCGTTGACGCGCACCAGGGTGTTTAGACTTAATACCTGGTAGCCGCCGCTGTCGGTTAAAATGGGACGATTCCAGGCAAGCAGTTTCTGAAGTCCTCCTCGCTCTTCGACAAACCGGCAGCCGGGACGCAGGTAAAGGTGATAGGCGTTGCATAAAAGCATCTCGACCCCGAGGTCAATTAAATCCGACGGCGCCATCCCTTTTACACTTCCTTTCGTACCGACCGGCATGAAAGCGGGAGTCTGGATGATGCCATGCGGTGTCCGCAAGATACCTCGTCGGGCAGAGGTCTTCGTCGACGTTTTTAATACCGTAAAATGACCCTCTGGCATAAGACCGCCTGTCTCTTGTATCAACGGCGAAGACCTACATCCGCTCTGGCGCGCCAACCCCTAAGATGGCAAGCGCGTTTTTCAAAACGATCTGAACCGCGGTCATTAAAATCAGGCGGGCCCGGGTGAGGGGGACATCTTCCGTGACAACACGTTGATCGTAATAATACCGATGAAGCATTCCAGCCAATTCCTGGAGGTAGAAGGTAAGACGGTGTGGTTCCAACGACTCCGCAGAAGATACGAGGAGATCTGGATAGAGAGAGAGCTGTTTGATCAGCGCCAACTCTTCTGGAAGGGTTAACCAGGAAAGCTCCGAGGGGGTCGCCGCGGCAATTTCCTCTTCCATCTTCCATCCCCGCTCCGCCGCGACGCGGACCATGCTGCATAAACGGGCGTAGGCATATTGGACATAATAGACCGGATTTTCATTGGAAGCCCGCTTTGCCAACTCCAGGTCAAAGTCGACCGCCGTGTCGGCCCGCCGCATCAGGAAGAAAAACCGCGTCGCATCGACTCCCACCTCATCCATCACCTCTTTCAACGTGACAAATTCCCCGGAGCGTTTTGACATGGCAACCGGTTTGCCATCGCGCAGGAGGTTCACCAGTTGATGGGTCAGGATCGTAAGCTTGTCTGCGGTGTAGCCCAGTGATTCGACCGCCGCCTTTACGCGCTCGATATACCCATGATGGTCGGCCCCCCAGATGTTGATCAGGTGATCGTATCCCCGCTCAAGCTTATTTCGATGGTAGGCAATGTCGGAGGCAAAATAGGTCGTCTGCCCGTTTCCCCGAACCGCCACGCGGTCTTTATCATCGCCAAAACGAGTGGTGGCCACCCACACCGCCCCCTCCTTCTCATAGAGAACGCCCCGCAACTTCATCACATCCAACGCAGATTCCACCTCTTTGTTTTTATAAAGATCCGCCTCGGAAAACCAACGATCAAACTGGATGCCAAACTGTTGAAGGTCGCTCTGAATTGATTGGAAAATTGTCTCGTAGGCCCGCCGCGTGAAAAAAGGAAGGCATGCATCTTCTGCCTCGAAAAGATAACGATCTTGTGCCTCTCTTTTGATGCGGTCGGCAATGTTGATCAGATAGTCCCCTTTATAGCTTTCTTCGGGAAGTTCAATTTTCTCTCCGAAAAGCTCCCGATAACGGAGATAGACCGATTTGCCCAAAAGGGTCATCTGGACTCCCACGTCGTTAAGATAATATTCCCGATCCACCGCATATCCGACCGATTGGAGCAGACGCGCCAAGGCATCCCCCATGGCCGCAGCCCGGCCATGGGCCACGTGAAGCGGCCCGGTGGGATTGGCGCTGACGAACTCGAGATGAACCTTCTTTCCCCTTCCCACAGAGGAACAACCATAACATCCCTTTTCCCTGTGTATCTCCAAAAGGGTTTGATACCAATAGTCATTTTTCATGAAGAAATTGATGTACCCCGGTCCTCCCATTTCAATCTTCTCAACGAATTTGGCGGAATCGGCGCGTTGTCGAAGAGAAGAAATCAAGAGCGATGCAATTTCGGTCGGCCGTTTCCCCTCTCCCTTAGCCAACGACAGGGCAAGGGTCGTCGCAAAATCTCCCTGATCCGGACGCTTGGGAACTTCCCAGACAATCGGTGGCAAGTCCCCTTTTTTCATCTCTCCCCGATCACGGACCTCTGCTATCACTGCGTAGAGTAAAGCTGATAACACTTCCTTCATGGATCGATCCAAAATGGCAACGGGAACACCTTTGTTTCTAAATTTTTTTCAGACCAGCCTCTTAAATAATGGGTCTTTATCACAAATGGCAACAGAACGGTACCTGAATCATTCAGGGGAAGGCCTATGTTGCGAAGCAGATCAAAACGAAAAACCGGCCCCCTTCTATCCGATCGGAAGCTAGAAAAAAGAGAGGACACGGATAAGGGTTTCACGGAGATTTCTCCGTTCGACAATCATATCAATCATGCCGTGGTTTAAAAGGAATTCGGCGCGTTGGAACCCTTCCGGAAGCTGCTGTTTAATCGTTTTTTCGATAACGCGGGGCCCGGCAAATCCGATCAGTGATTTAGGTTCCGCCATAATAATATCGCCCAACATTGCAAAACTGGCGGAAACCCCTCCAAAGGTCGGATCGGTCAACACGGAAATATAAGGGATCCTCTCCCGCTGAAGCTGGGCGATCGCAGCAGAGGTTTTTGCCATCTGCATCAGGGAGAGTATTCCTTCCTGCATGCGGGCCCCCCCCGACGCAGAAAAAAGAATAAGGGGATAGCGGGCGGCCATCGCCCGTTCCACCCCTCGGGTTAGCTTTTCCCCAACGACCGACCCCATGCTTCCGGCCATAAACCCAAAATTTAAAACACCCAACACCACGGGCCGATGGTTGATCTTCCCCTCACCGACGACAATCGCATCAAATTGACCCGTCTTCTCTTGATTGAGCTTAAGGCGATCCTTATATCGGGCCGAATCTTTAAAATGAAGGGGATCCAGGGGGGCAAGCGATGCGTCGCGCTCCGTAAACGTTCCCTCATCGACCACCATTGCAATCCGTTCCTCTACGGAAATGGGAAAGTGGTAATCGCATTTCGGGCAGACTTTCCGATTGCGCTCTAACTCTTTTCGATAGATGACTTCACGGCAGTTGTTGCATTTGACCCACAGTCCTTCGGGAATTTTACTTTTCCGGATTTCTCCTCCCTGCTGTTTTTTAAACCAGGCCATTAACGACCTTTACGTCCCCAGATCCCATGAAGCCAGGTATTTCTGCTGCTCTTTGGTTAGCTTGTCGATCTTGACCCCGATCGCGCCCAACTTCAGCCGTGCAATCTCGGCGTCAATTTGTGCCGGAACCGGATATATTTTTCTCTCAAGCCCCTTCCCGTTCAAAACAAGATACTCCGCAGAGAGGGCCTGATTCGCAAAACTCATATCCATCACGCTGGAGGGATGTCCCTCCGCGGAGGCCAGGTTAATCAGTCTCCCCTCTCCAAGAAGATTGATTCTTCTTCCATCAGAAAGGGTGTATTCATCTACAAACTCACGGATCGTCCGTTTTCTCTTTGCCATTTCCTCAAGGGCGGGGATATCAATCTCCACATTAAAATGGCCCGAATTACAAATAATCGCGCCATCCTTCATCACGTCAAAATGCTCTTTCCGAATGACTTTAATATCGCCGGTCACGGTTATAAAGAAGTCGCCAATTTTGGCCGCGTCCGCCATCGGTAGAACGCGGTATCCATCCATGACCGCCTCAATCGCCTTCAGCGGATCGATCTCGGTCACAACAACATTGGCCCCCATACCGGCAGCCCGCATGGCAATGCCCCGACCGCACCAACCGTATCCAGCCACCACCAGGACAGAACCGGCGATCAACCGATTGGTCGCCCTTAAAACGCCATCCAAGGTGCTCTGGCCGGTTCCATAGCGATTATCAAAAAAATGCTTGGTACTGGCATCGTTTACCGAGATCACAGGAAACAGCAACAATCCCTTATCCGCCATACTTTTAAGCCGGATTACACCGGTGGTCGTCTCTTCCGTCCCTCCCAAAAGATCAGACGCCAACGACTTATGTTCGGAATGGATCGTGGAAACAAGATCGGCGCCATCGTCCATGGTCAACATGGGGTGATGGGCGATAGCGGCCTGAAGATGCCTGTAATAGGTCTTATTATCTTCTCCCTTGATCGCGAAGACAGGAATCTGATACTGATCGACCAACGTCGCAGCGACATCGTCCTGTGTTGACAACGGATTTGAGGCGCAGAGTACGACATCTGCCCCTCCCGCTTTTAACGTATCCATCAGGTTTCCGGTCTCCGTCGTAACGTGCAGGCAGGCCGAAATCCGAACTCCGGAAAACGGTTTTTCTTTCTTAAACCGCTTTTTGATCGTTCTAAGAACCGGCATGCTCTGCTCTGCCCACTCCATACGGAGCCGCCCTTTTTCACTTAACTGAATGTCCTTAATATCGTAATCCATGCTGTACTCCTTAATATAAATATTTTCAGGTTATGGACTTTCTGAACAGTGTATCAGAGAGGGCGTCCTCTCCCCTGTCAATAGAGAAACCGGGTCGGTATTTATAGGCCTGCCGCACGTCGAAGGGTATCGGCAAGATCGGTCTTCTCCCAAGTAAAGTCAGGATCGTTACGACCGAAATGCCCATAGGCCGCCGTTTTCTTATAGATGGGCCGCAACAGTTTTAGATGCTCGATGATGCCTCGAGGGGTCATCGGAAAGTGGTCTCGAACCAATTTAATGAGCTTTTCGTGCGAGACCTTTCCTATCTCCTTGGTGTTCACCAGAACAGATACCGGATCGGCGACGCCAATCGCATAGGCGATTTGAATCTCGCAACGATCGGCGATGCCAGCCGCGACAATATTTTTTGCAATATAACGCGCCATGTAGGAAGCAGAACGATCAACCTTAGAAGGATCTTTACCGGAAAATGCCCCGCCGCCATGGCTTCCAACGCCGCCATAGGTGTCGACAATTATTTTCCGACCTGTTAAACCGGTATCTCCTTGCGGCCCTCCGACGACAAAACGCCCCGTTGGGTTGATGTGATAAATGATGTTCTCCCTATCGAACAGCTCTGCGGGAAGCACCGGCTCAATCACTTTCTCGACAATATCTTCTCGCAGTTCCTCTAACGACACATCCGGGCTATGTTGAGCCGACACTACAACGGTCGAAATCCTCGACGGCTTTCCATCTCGATACTCCACCGTCACCTGGGATTTTCCATCAGGACGAAGATAAGGGAGGATATTGTCCTTTCTCATCTCGGTCAGACGTCTTGTAATTTTATGCGCCAACACGATCGGCATCGGCATCAGCTCCGGCGTCTCATTCGTCGCATAGCCGAACATTAGGCCTTGATCCCCGGCCCCGCCAATATTCACGCCCAGGGCAATATCGGGAGATTGGCTATGAATCGCAGTCAGAACGGCGCAGGTTTCATAGTCAAACCCGTATTTCGCCCTGGTATAGCCAACCTGTTTAATCGTCTCTCTCACAATATCCGGTATTTCAACGTAACAGGAGGTGGTGATTTCACCTGCCACAAAAGCGATGCCGGTCGTCACGATCGCCTCACATGCCACCCGACAAGTGGGGTCTTGCCCAATAATGGCGTCTAACACCGCATCCGAAATTTGGTCGGCTATTTTATCCGGATGCCCCTCAGTTACCGATTCAGATGTAAATAAAAAATTGAGACTCATGCCACCCCTCCTGCTTAATCAAACACCATACACATAAAACAAAAAGGGGGGACGCCTTCGGCATCCACCCCTTTTTATCCTAGGCCATCTCACTCACCTGAGGACGTCTTATTCTTCCTAACGCGCAAAAAGATCCATCCCTCGATCAGCACCACCACCGCCGCCACAACAGGCGGGACAACATACACTTTTGTCGGAACAGGCGGCTCTAACATAAGGTAGTAGTATGTGGAAAGGGCCATTCTTCCATCCACCTCACCCGCATCGCCATCCCAGACAAAAAAGACGACTGGAATATTCTGTCCCATCTCCAGCTGGGCATCCTTTTCTTTATTCGTCGTCTGCAAGGCGCGCTTTAAGACAACCTGCCATCTCCCGTTCGTCCACTTTGCGCTACTTACCTTCAGATTTTTACTGTCTCGAACCTCGAGGGCATCAATGCCATGACCTTCTATTTCGTTGACCGAACCGTCCGACATCCATTTCCAAATGTCAGTCCCCCGTTTCGTGTCCCCATGAACAAAATACGGTTTTTCGGGGGACGGGAGTTTTTCCCACTTCTGGGCAAACTGAATGGCAATCCCGTCATTATAGGTCCCCACCGGGTCAGGATTCACTCCCTTCATCGGACCTTTTAGTTCATCGTTCTCGTGTGTATGCATCACCGTATTGATTTCGGGAAAAGACTCCGATACCAACCTTTTCACATCATAAACCGCTTCTTTATTTTCATCCCGATGGCTCTCTGTCCGATCATTCCACTCAAGAAGAAAAGCTACCTCTTTTTTGTTAAAGAGGGTACGAACCCGAATGTCGTCTACTGTGCGGATAAAATGGCGAGGGGGCTGAATAATCTGGCTGGCCAAACCTACATATTGGGGGTTCAGCTCTCCCCATCGTGGGTCGCTGGGATCGTTTGGGGTCTCCCCTTCTTTTAAAAATTTACCCTTGATGACAAAACTGATCTGGGGCTTATTGGTTTCCTTATCAACAGGATACTTTTCAGAGAGCGACATCACAAAATTAGCGACGTGCCAACGATCCTCTACCGAAAGCGTATCCGCAAAAGAGGGCATCGGGGTGCCATTCAAGCCGGTAGAAACTTCACGGAAGACATTTTTGGGATTATACGGATCACGGCGGTTCCCTCTAAAATTCCACGGCTTCGTTAAGTCTGCCGGAAAAATCGGGAATCCCCAATCATCCCGCTGCGTCAGATTGCCATTGCCGCGGCCTTCTTCTCCATGGCATTCAACACACTTCGCCTTGACCATAAAAATCTCACGGCCTTTCTTAATGCTCTCCTCTGAAGAAGATATCTGCTTTCCATAATCAATCGGCGTAAATGTCTCATCGGGATCATCAAACTTTCGATCTTTAACCAAGTGGTTTTTTACAAATCCGATAACCTGCCGCCGTTCTTTCTCCGTAAGGATGCCATCCCATGGCGGCATAGCAGATCCTGGAAGACCGTTGGTCACCGTTAAGAAAAGGTCTTCATCCGTCGGAAGTTCTCCACTGGCGGTTTGGCGTATCTTGAACGTCCCCTGATTAAAATTTCTGGGTTTAGTCGATAACCGAATCGCGGAAGGGCCATCCCCCGCCCCATCCGGGCCATGGCACCAGACACACTTTCTAAAATAAATCGCCTTCCCCGCCTCAATATCCTCTTTGCTCTCTTTCACAGGGCGAACGATTTTAGACCCATCCTGCGCCTGAACATGACCTACCGAAAGAAATGCCCCGCCCGCCAAGAACGTAAGCGCAAGGCCGATAAAAATCCACTTCGCTGTCTCCCCCTTCTCTTCCTTCATTGAACGAACTCTCCCTTATGATATCGTTTATTGGTAATATTTAATCCCACGACCTTGGATAAAATCCCGTATGCCAATATTCGAAGACGATCACTTTCCACATCTCATCCGTCGTCAGATGTTTCTCCCACGGCGGCATAGCCGACGCCCAGGGGAAGGACTCACGCGGAACCCCCGGCCCCCCCTTCGCCACACGCCAGAAAACAAATGTCTCTTGTAATTGGGCAATCGTTCCGGGATCCGCAAAGTTCGCAGGAATAGGGTTAAACGCAAAGGCAAACGGCCCTTTGCCATCCAGGTTATCCCCATGACAGAGAAAACAGCCTGCCGTGCCGAAGAAAACAGTTCCTCCATCTCTCACATTTTGCAAAAACTTCGGCGCATTTTCCGCAAAAGGGTTCTGCCCCATGTATTTGCCCTCTGAACCCACCTTCAGATATTGACCCGCTTCATCGACACGATAGGGATTCTCTACTGTCTGCAAGGTAAAAATCTTATCATGCACATTAATGCTGGCCGGAGGCGCAGGGTGGACGGTCCGTAATTCAATCGGTTCTTCAAATTTGGGTACCATCTTATCGTAAGTGCCATAGGCCAATAGCAACGGTAGCGCCGTAAACGTCACATATCGACTCGCCTTTCCAGGCCCCCTTTCCGCCTCGAGCATCACCATAACAGGCCGTCTAAACTCCTGCCATGACGGCTCTGTGATGGAAATATAGAGAAAGATCGCAATCGTCGCGATACCCATGTAAATCGCTAACAGGGTAAATGGGATCGGAGGTTGGAGAAAGACCCGCAAGACAATATAACAGGTAATCCAGATAATCGGTGCCTGAAGAAGTTTTGGAATCGGGAACCCCAGCTTTTCCTTAACAAGCCAAGCGAGAAAAATAACTGTCAAGAATGTCCCCATCTCGACAATGAGGGCAAATGTCCCGGCGTTAATCCACCCCCCCGCTCCCC
>SBBT01000225.1 GCA_005239595.1 Candidatus Troglogloeales bacterium
ACCTTGTCATGATCCTTCTTCCCAAGGGTGATCTCCACGCCGCTGCTGACATCCACCCCATAGGGAGATACGATTTTGATCGCCTTCTGAACGTTTTCCGGCGTCAACCCCCCCGCCAATATGATCTTGCCGACCCTCTTTGCCTGCAGGGCGATCTCCCAGTTAAATGGAACGCCGCTTCCCCCTTCGACTTGCCCATTAAAACTGTCAAAAAGATACGCTCGCGCGGGAGACCAGACCACCTCCTCAAATGTCTCCTTATCCCGAACACGGACAACCTGAATGGCCCGATGGGCGTAACGTTCCATCACCGCAGGGGAAACCGCTCGGTGGAACTGAAGAAGATCGATGCCGCACTCCTCAATCGCCTTTTGAAAATCCTTTTCCTCGCCAACGGTAAAGACGCCGACCGTTGTCACAAACGGCGGGAGGGCCGAAACGATTTTGCCTACGGTTTGCGGCGGCACAAATCGCGGACTCTCCTGCGCAAAGACAAATCCGACCGCATCGGCACCATACGCTACCGCCGCCTCGGCATCCTCTAAATTGGTAATCCCGCAAATCTTTACCTTCATCTCTTCATCTCTCCAATAGGCTCCAACAACGCCTTCATTGTTTCTCCGATCTGATGAGACGCCATCAACAACTCCCCGATCAACATGGCATCCACGCCGGCATCAAAAAGCTGCTTCACATCCTCTCGTAAACGAATCCCGCTTTCACTCACCACCGTTTTATTATCGGGGATTTCCCGCAAGAGCCGGAAGGTAGTGGCCAGGTCTGTTTTAAAGGTGTGCAGATCCCGGTTGTTAATCCCGATGAGGGGAGCCCACGCGACAACACCTTCCAACTCTTTTTCGTGATGGACCTCAACCAAAACATCAAGGGATAGATTTTTGGCAAGATCGAAATAATCGCGCATCTGGCCCGTCTCTAAAAGGGCGGCAATTAAAAGAACGGCATCCGCGCCGATCGCACGCGCCTCATAAATTTGGCATTCATCGAGTATGAAATCTTTCTGGAGAATCGGAAGCAAAACGTTTGACCGAACCTCCTGAACATAAGAGAGAGAGCCATGGAAATAATGCTCCTCTGTCAGAATAGAGAGGGCGGCCGCTCCCCCCTCCTCGTAGGTCTTTGCGATGTCCACCGGACGAAAATCGGCCCGAATCACTCCAGCAGAAGGGGAGGCTTTTTTAATCTCCGCAATCAGTTTCGGGGCGTTTTCATCCCTTGCCGATAACGCCTTTTCAAAAGGGCGCGTCGGCTCGGCGTCGGCCACCCGCGACCGCATCTCCTGAAGAAACCGCCTTCCTTTTTTCCCCTGAATCGACTCCCCTTTTACCCTTATAATATCGTCTAAGAACGTCATACAGCCAGACCGCGCCACCCTATTCGTTGGCTCATGGACAACCACGTCTTCCTGGAGAAATCTGGAGGGATAATAAAGTGCCAACCAGAGACGTTAGGATCACCGATGCGTCCATTCCCGCAAGGCATCCAGTTTCCCAAGCGCCATTCCGGAATCAATCGACTCCTCTGCCAGCGTCAAACCTTCCTGCAGCGTCTTCGCCTTACCGACCGCGACGAGGGCAGGCGCCGCGTTCATCAGAACCACATCCCGTCTTGAACCGGTCTCTCCCTTTAAAACAGACAGCAACATGTCCGCGTTGATATTTGCGCCTCCTCCCACCAAATCTTGAAGACTGCCCGCAGATCGTTGAAAATCTTTCGGCTCCAGAAAATAGGTGGCAACCCGTCCGGACTTTCCCTCCGAAATACGGCTCTTTCCGGTAATGGTCATTTCATCTAAACCATCCATTCCATGGACAATAAAACAATGGGCAGAGCCGAGTTTGATCAGGACCTGTGCCAGGAGATCGGTCAATTCCGGCGCGAAGACGCCCAACAACTGGATCGTCGCCCCGGCCGGATTGGTCAGCGGACCTAAAATATTAAAAATCGTTCGAATGGCGGTTTCCTGTCTTGGCACCACGGCATGCTTCATGGCGCCGTGGAAAAGCGGGGCGAACAGAAAGCCGACACCAATCTCATTGATACAGGCCTCCACCCTCTCTGGGTTAAGATCAATTTTTACGCCGAGGGCTTTTAACACGTCAGCGCTTCCGCAAGAACTCGAAACAGAGCGGTTGCCGTGCTTGGCAACCGTTACGCCGGCGCCTGCGACCACAAAGGCCGTGGTCGTCGAGATATTAAACGTTCCCAACCGATCACCTCCCGTGCCGCAAGTATCAACCACCTGTGGATCCTCCACACGAATCCGAATCGCCTTCTCCCGCATGACTCGCGCCGATCCGGTGATTTCCAAAACCGTCTCCCCCTTCATTCTCAAGGCCGTCATATACGAGGCGATCTGGGACGGCGTCGCAACCCCCTCCATGATCTCACGCATCACCGCTTCAGCCTCGGCCTCGCTTAAATCAATCCGCTCCACGACCTTTGAAATGGCCTCTTTAATCATGACGACTCCTTAAATAACCTCCTTTTAGAAAACACCCCAGTAATTCCTTCCCAACTGACGTAAGGATAGACTCCGGATGAAACTGCACCCCTTCCACAGGATAAGACCGATGCCGAACGCCCATAATCTCTCCCTCTTTTGTCCAGGCCGACACTTCCAGAACATCAGGCAGACTCTCCTTGCGGATAATCAGGGAATGGTATCGGGTCGCCTCAAATGGATTTGCCACGCCGTTATAGAGGGTACGGCCATCATGAAAAATCTCGGACGTCTTTCCATGCATCAGACGCGCGGCGCGGACGACTTCTCCGCCATAGGCCTCTCCAATCGCCTGATG
>SBBT01000112.1 GCA_005239595.1 Candidatus Troglogloeales bacterium
CCATTTTTAAAATCGCCACATACGGAATTGTCGGAGATCTTTTTGAAATACTTCCCCTCCTTACCGAGAGAATCCGACAAATAAAGAGTTAACCATTCCCAGTTTAGCCCCAGCTTAGCAATCGCCTCTTTTCTCCTGAAGAGATCTTAGGCAAGAAGGGGGCTGTCTCTCTTATTTCTTTCCAAGAATCGCATCTTTTGCGGCCTTGGCAACCCGAAATTTCACGACCCGCTTTGCGGGAATCTTTATTGTTTCTCCTGTTTTTGGATTGCGTCCCAACCTCGCCTTTCTGTTGACCAAAACCAGTTTCCCAATACCGGGGAGTGTGAACGTGTTTTTTGCCTCATGGTAAGCAAGCTCGGAAAATTCCTCTAGAAATTGCGTTGCGAGTTTTTTGGATGATTCAGTTTTTTTTGCTAGGTAATCAGCGACTTGAGACTTGGTCATCGGTTTTGCCATACGTCATCCCTCTTTATGGTTAAGGCATAAAACTTCATTGAATATCATGAGCCTTCTGTAACGAACAGCCCCTCTATAATCCAACTTTATAGAGGGGAATTCCCTCCTAATGGAGGGGGACTATACACCGACTCCAGGGGACAGTCAAGGAAATGTGTCGGTAAGGGAGTCGGTAGGGGGTGTGAGACAAATTCGTAGGTAAACGGATTATGCAGCTGCCCGATTTCCCCAGAATTTCTCCCATCGGCCGCTGATCTGGCAACAGCGTAGGGCAATAATCGCATTGGCCCCATTCACTGTCCACCTCATACCCGATCGTTTGAGGCGTTGACCTACGATCGTTTTGCAACCAGCCTCAATGACTCCGGACCCAACAAAAAAACCCGGTAATTAGTTTGCCGTGACAGGCAGAACCTATCCCTAAAACTAAAGACCGACATCCTTATTCTGGGAATCATTTTACAGGTT
The DNA here is from genome assembly GCA_005239595.1 of Candidatus Troglogloeales bacterium. Taxonomy (GTDB): domain Bacteria; phylum Nitrospirota; class Nitrospiria; order SBBL01; family SBBT01; genus SBBT01. Next base: position 928 of record SBBT01000112.1, read on the forward strand.
GAAATCAGCCCCCGATATTAACCATGGTGACCAATTTTTTCTCTTTTGGAATAGCATCCAATTCGTGGTATTTGGGTTTGATATAGAGGACTTGGCTGAGCAGATCGTCAATGCATTCATCGGCGCAACCACTTCGAATCACTTCACGAAAATCAACCGCAATATCTGAAAAGAGACAGGGACGCATTTTCCCGTCAGCGGTCAGACGGATTCGATTGCAGGTATCGCAGAAATCATGACTGACGGCGTGTATAAAACCGACGACACCGGGCGCCCCCGGCAACCGATAGTTTACCGCCGGTCCGGCATTGTCTGCGTTGGACAAGCTCACCGGAACCATCTCGCCGAATGCTGCCTGGATCTCTTCCATCACCGGTGTAAATGGTTTGTAGGTTTCAAGCCACGTATCCCAATTGGCGCAGGGCATATACTCAATAAAACGGATATGATACGGCCGCTCTGTGGTTAAACGGACAAAATCAATAACCTCATGGTCGTTAACGCCCCGCTGTAAGACCACATTGATTTTAATCGGATCAAAGCCGACCCGTTCGGCCTCTTTGATTCCCTCCCAAACGCGATCGAAGATGTCTCTTCGAACAATCTTTGAAAAGGTTTCCCGATTAAGTGAGTCGAGACTGACATTCACTCTTCTTAATCCCGCCTGATAGAGCCCCGCAGCCAGATCTTTCAAAAAAACGCCGTTTGTAGTCAGGGCAACTTCCTTTAATCCAGGGATATGGGTCAACGTATTAACGAAACCGACTACCCCTGTTCTGACCAACGGCTCCCCTCCCGTAACCCTGACCTTCTGAAGTCCCCTTTTAGCGGCAATCGCAATAATCCTGGTGAGCTCGTCATAGGTCAGTATTTCATGCGTGGGCGTCCAGGCCAGACCTTCTTCCGGCATACAATAAACACAACGCAGGTTACACCGATCTGTAATGGAGACACGCAGATAGGTGATAACACGTTGATAAGAATCGATCAGTGCGTCCATATAATCTCTTATCCGATTACTTTAAGTGTTTTTCAAAAGGGCTGGGGATCCAGACATATAAGAGGACCAAAAGACCAACGTCCCTCTTGATCTACAGGGGTGTGCTCCTTACATAAGGCCCAGACTTTCCGCCGGTTTTAGAAACGAGACCGACCCGGCCGATACGGATTTCCTTGTCAACGGCCTTGCACATATCATAAATCGTCAAGGCAGTGATAGAAACTGCTGTCAGGGCCTCCATCTCCACGCCCGTTGGACCGAGAGCCTTCACTGTCGCAATGACCTTAACAGCCGCGGTATCCGCTTCCGCTTCTATCGAGGCCTCGAATTGAATGTCTACGTTTGTAATCGAGATAGGATGACACATCGGGAGTAAATCTGCCGTCCTCTTGGCTCCCATCATGCCGGCTACATGGGCGACGGCATAGACATCCCCTTTCCCAATATGACCGGCTTTGATACGCGACAACGTTTCCGACTTCATAAAAACAGTGCCGGAAGCGGTGGCAGTCCGCTCGGTTACTGGTTTTTCCGTTACATCGATCATGTTTGCCGAACCCCCATGTAAATGGGGCGGCCTCGTGGTGGTCATGGTCTCTCCCGAAAGGTTACAAACCTTTTTGCGCTTTTGGATTATATAATACTCCCCAAAATTAAGACAAGGGATAAGGGGTATAGGGTGATGTCAAGCTGCGTGTGTAAAAATTTTGAGGGTGTGGTTTTTCCATTGTTGATTAAAACGATTAAAGATGGCATAGATGATCCGATCCACGCTCTGTATGTTCACAAAGGTCACCATCGGTCTTGTCCGTCGCC
>SBBT01000063.1 GCA_005239595.1 Candidatus Troglogloeales bacterium
ATCTTAAGCCCTGTTGGATCAAAACGTCCGCCCCCGATATTGTAAGAGAGGATCCTAAGATCGTAAGGGACAGAACCCTGACCCAACAAGTGGCGGATGGGGAGGGAAAAACCGATCACCGGGATATAGATTATGAGCGCACTGGCTGTCAGAGGCCATAATAGCTTCCGATGAAATACAAGTGCCGCCGGTACGAGCACAACCAGGGGGAGGGCAATAACCCATCGAGGACCAAAGAGCATCACAGTGGCAACCCACCAACTGTCACCCAAGCTCCGGAGCGTCATCCAGACAGATAAAGCAACAACGAGATATAACCAGACAAGAGCGGTCAGGACAAGCTTCCACGGTCTGCCATGGCGATGACGCGACATCTGCTTCACAGGTTCACGGGGATTTGCCATCTTTCGTCTAGGGCTACAGGGCCTGTTAAACCCCCGGCCACCGTAGCACTTTTTGTATCTTACAACAAGATTCATCTGTGGAATAGCTTTCAATAAAAGTGTTGCTGGCACCTGATTTGAAAACGGCTCTTATGATATGATGCCTTTCGGCATTTTTCATTAGGAGGGATCCATAGCTATGGAGTGGCGGGGAGTTCTTCTGGCAATGGTCTTTCTGTCTCTTCTCGTTGTATCCAGTTGTGCGGAGAAGGAACCAAAAAATCCGTATGCCTTGGTGGAGGGATCGATCGGCGATGCCAAACGGCTGATTCCCATGCTTGCGACAGATGGAGCATCAGGAGACATATCCGGCCTGATCTTTAACGGATTGGTTAAATATGATAAAGAGGTAAATCTGGTCGGAGATATTGCCGAGTCGTTTGAGGTAACCTCTGATTGCCTGTCTGTGACGTTTCACCTTAAAAAAGGGGTGAAGTGGCATGATGGCAAGGAATTTACCGCAGAGGATGTGATTTTTACCTATCAAAAAATTATCGATCCAGAGGTTGTCACCCCTTATAGCAGCGATTTCGAGACGGTTGATCGGGTTGTGGCACTCGATCCTTATACGGTTCGTGTGACGTACAAAGAGGCCTATGCCCCCGGTATTGCCAACTGGGGAATGGGAATGATCCCAAAACACCTCCTGGAGGGAAGGGACTTAAATACCGATTCGTTTAATCGAAAGCCTATTGGGACGGGACCGTTTCGATTTTCAGAATGGAAGACAGGGGAACAGATTATTTTATCGGCCAACTCTGATTTCTTTGGTGGAGCGCCGGAGATTCAAAAATATGTGTATCGGATTATTCCAGATACGGCAACGATGTTTCTAGAGCTGAAGGCGTTGAACCTCGATTTAATGGGTTTAAGACCGATTCAATACCAGAAACAAACCGACAGTGATTTTCTTAAGAGAGAATTTAATAAACTCAAATACCCTGCATTGGGATACACCTATATGGGATATAATCTGCTGGACAAGCGGTTCTCGGATCGTCGCGTCCGACGGGCCCTCGCCCACGCGATTAACAAGGAATCGATTATTCAGGGGGTGCTCTTTGGACTTGGAAGGCCGGCAACCGGGCCCTATATTCCAGAGTCCTGGGCCTATAATCCCCATGTGGAGGATTTTAAATACGATCCGAAAAGGGCCCGTTTACTTTTAGCCGATGCCGGATGGAATGCGACCAGTCCGGAGGGAATTCTAAAAAAAGAAGGGGTTCCTTTTTCCTTTACCATACTCACCAATCAAGGCAATGAAGAGCGCGCCAAGACGGCCGAGATTATTCAGAGTAACCTGAAGGACGTTGGGATACAAGTCGATATACGGGTGCTAGAGTGGCAGACATTTCTTCACGAATTTATTGATAAAAAGCGGTTTGAGGCGATCATACTGGGATGGGGGGTCGGACTTGATCCGGACCTCTATGCCATCTGGCATTCCAGTAAGACAAAGGAGGGAGAGTTTAATTTTGTCTCTTATCGCAATAAGGAAGTGGATGCCCTTTTGTTAAAGGGGAGAAACGCCTGCCGCCAGGAAGATCGGAAAAAAATCTATCAAGAGGTGCACCAACTGATTGCGGACGACCAACCGTATACTTTTTTATATTATCCGATGGCCCTCCCCATCGTTCACAAGCGTTTTAAGGGGGTTCGTCCCTCACCCATCGGAATTTCCTACAATCTCCCGGAATGGAAGATTCCAAGAAACAAAACAGAATGGTATCTTATCCCATGACCGTCTTAGTTTTCTTTTAATCGCGGATCAAGGGCGTCCCGCAATCCTTCACCGAGCAAGTTATATCCGAGCACTGTGATAAAAATTGCCAGACCTGGGAAGACAGAAAGCCACCAGGCGGTTTCGATGTTGTCTTTTCCGGCAGTCAAGATTCCTCCCCAGCTTGGGTTGGGAGGCTGAACCCCCAGGCCCAAAAAACTTAGTCCGGATTCTGTCAGGATTGCCCCTGCCATCCCTAAGATGGCCGATACATAAACCGGTGAGAGGGCATTTGGCAAGGCATGGCGGAAAATAAGACGCCTATTAGTCGATCCTGCGGCCCGTGCAGCCGTGACGTAATCGGTTTCTCTTAATGTCAGGAATTGCCCTCGAACGAGGCGTGCCACTCCCATCCAGCCTGTCACCCCGATTACAATCATGATGTTCCATATGGATGGTTCTAGAATTGCGATCACTGCCAGTATTAGGAAAAAGGTGGGAATAGAAAGCATGATATCGACCAGACGCATGAAAAACGCATCAATCCCGCCACCATAGAAACCTGCAACTGCCCCGACAAAGACACCAATAACCATCGCGATGCCGACAGCGATAAAGCCGACCAGGAGCGAAATCCTCGCCCCCCAGATGACCCGGCTAAGAACATCCCTCCCCAGGGGATCCGTGCCGAAGAGATGGTGGATGCTGGGAGGTTCTAGAATTTTTTGGATTTCTATTTTGTTGGGGTCGTACGGAGATAACAGCGGGGCCAATACGGAGAGCAGAAAAACAGCGCCGACAATCACGCCTCCTAAAACGGCCGACCGTTTTCGTTTAAAACGGTGCCAGATCATCAGGCGGTACGTGAGCAAGGCCTCCTTTGTTGTCGTATCAGATGATCCCCTCATGTTCACTCCCCGTTTACGAGAGACGGACCTTTGGATTGATCCATGTATAAGATAAATCGGCCAGAAAATTCCCAATGAGGGTGAGTACCGCCCCTAACATCGTAAGTCCCATGATGACTGGGTAATCCCTTGCCAATACCGATTGAAAAGAAAGCTGTCCCATACCGGGAATTGCGAAAATCGTCTCGATAATCACGCTGCCGCCAATAAGACCGGGAAGTTCCAGACCCATCAAGGTGACAATCGGAATCAACGCGTTTTGCAAGGCATGTTTGTAAATAATCTTCCTTTCGGTCAACCCTTTTGCCCGGGCAGTCCGGATGTAATCTTGACGAATGACTTCCAGCATTTCTGAACGAAGATAACGGGAATACCCTGCCAGTCCGACGAGAGATGACGTGAAAACCGGCAAAACCAGATGCTGCATCCAATCAACCACCCTTTCTGGAAGTGTCATATGAGAGACCATGAGCGATTGATAGCCTGACAACGGGAGCCACCCCAGTGTTACCCCAAAAAAGAGAATCAGGAGCAATGCGAGCCAGAAATGAGGCAACGCAAATCCGATATAGACGAATAGGGTGGTTGCCCTGTCAAACCAAGAATATTGCCTGGCGGCAGAAAGGATCCCGATGGGGAAAGCGACAACGATAATTAACAAAAGAGATAAGAGATTAATGATGATCGTGATGGGAAGACGGCGAATAATTTTCTCCGAAACACGCTCGCCATCTACAAAAGAAGCACCTAAGTCCAGAGTTAAGAACCGACGAAGCCAATTTAAGTATTGGATATGGAGGGGACGGTCTAACCCATATAATCTTTTCAAGTTCTCTTTGGCCTGTGCCGAGACACGCGGATTAAGGGTCGTTTGAATATCTGTCGGATCTCCAGGCGCCAAATGAATAATTGCAAAAGTAAGAAGGGTGATACCAAACAAGGAGACGAATAGATGACAGATTCGCTGAAGAAGAAAAGAGATCACTATTCCCAACTCTATCAAAACGGGTAGATGTGAGTCAAAGTTTTTCTACCCCTTACGTTATTTTATAATTATTTATTTTTATTGAAGAGGGGAACTTTTTTAATGTAACCTCCTGAAATTTAAATTATCCACAAGGAAACATTCTCACAAGGAAACGTTCTGCTTAATCTGTTAATTTAAATCGCTAGACTATGGTCGATATATAGCTATGTATAAGTTATGCAGCCACAATTAGTGGGTGTTTTTTTCTTGACAAAAAGAAATATTGTTATATATTGACGCTTTATAATATTACGTGTAGTAGGCAACTTAATTTACATTAAAACGCGGCAGGTTGCTCAAAAAGTTCCATAGGAGGCCTTTGTAATCCAAAGATCCAAAGACCACAGGGTCCGGTAGGACGATAGACAAATGGGCTTTTTCAGAAGTCTGCTAGAGGGTAGATAAGGAGGTGCGAATAGACAGAGACCAACAAAAGGGATGGAAGCATCCCGTTATAACGAAAGGGGGCAAATAGGGTGCATGCTTTGGGGACACACTTGCTTGTGGAGTTACGGGAATGCAGCACCAAGTTTTTGAATGATGCTAAGAAAGTAGAAGAAGTTCTTGTTACAGCGGCAAAAGAAGCGAAGGCGACGATTATTGAGAGTCGTTTTCATCGGTTTAGCCCCTTCGGAATCAGTGGCGTGGTTGTTATTGCCGAATCGCATTTAACCATCCATACGTGGCCGGAGTATGGTTATGCCGCAGTCGATATTTTTACCTGTGGTGAGGTATTGCAACCGTCGGTGGCAGCAACCTACATTATAGGGAAGCTCCATTCGAAGAATCCATCCATGGTGGAGATAAAAAGAGGCTACTTATCGCTGGGAAGACAAAAATTACCGCATAAGCCACCCAAAGGAGTTCCGATTCGTTATGAGCGAGACAAAGAGCTACAAATGGTTCCATGACTACCTTTCTCCCGTAGAAGGGCATATGCATGGGATCGAGACGATCGTCTTTTCTAAACAGACTAAATATCAACATATTGAGATACTTGATTCAAAGAGCTATGGCCGCTGCTTGGTCCTCGATGGGAAGATGCAATCAAGTGAAGCGGATGAATTTATCTACCACGAAGCGTTGGTTCATCCAGCCATGCTCACACATCCTGATCCCAAAAATGTATTCATTGTAGGCGGAGGGGAAGGTGCCACCCTTCGGGAAATCCTTCGCTATCCAGGGGTGGAACATGTCCTGATGGTGGACATTGACCAAGAGGTAGTTGAGTCTTGCCAGCGCTATCTTCCTAAATGGCATCAAGGGGCTTTTGAAGACAGGCGCACGGAATTGCGTTATTTGGATGCACGCAAGTATCTCGAAGAAACGAACGAGGTCTATGACATTATCATCATTGATATATCAGAACCGGTTGAAGAAGGACCGGCCTACCTCCTTTACACAAAGGAGTTTTATAGTCTTGTAATGGAGCGGTTGGGCAGCGATGGTATGATCTCTCTCCAGGCAGGTACAACATCCGCTTCTAATCTACTCAACTTTTCTGCCGTCTATCAAACCTTAAAGGCGGTATTTCCATTGGTCTCTCCTTATCAGGCCTGCATTCCTTCTTTTGGTCTGCCATGGGGGTTTGCCCTCGCGTCAAAACACTTTGACCCACAAAGCCTTGACTGCAAGGAAATCGACAAACGGATTTTTCAACGCATTAATGGCTCATTGAGGTATTATGACGGCGAAATCCATGTCGGACAATTCCTTCTTCCAAAGCATGTTCGGCTCCAAATGAAAACCCAGGAGCAGATCATTGAAGACAATCATCCCTTATTTACATACAATTAAAACAGCAACCGAATGCTGTTTACGCCCAGGTCTCGATGCCCATGGATGAAGACCAATTTAAAACGCCTCTTTTTGATGCGATGGTCTCTCTGGCCGAAGGGCGGAAGGTCTCGTTTCATACCCCTGGCCACAAAAGCGGAAAAGGGATTTCGACCCGTTTTAGAAAATTTGTTGGGCCGAAGATATTCTCAATCGATTTAACCACCCTCGATGAAGTTGATTCGCTTCAAAAACCAAAAGGGGTTATCAAAGAGGCACAGGAACTGGCCGCAAAGGCCTATGGGGCGGATCGCTCTTTTTTCCTCTTAAATGGGACGACTGGTGGAAATCATGCCATGATTTTGGCAACCTGCAATCCTCAGGATACGGTGCTGGTCGCAAGAAACGCCCACAAATCAATATTGGCGGGTCTTATTTTCTCTGGCGCCCAGCCGATATTTTATCTCCCCACGGTGGATGACAATTTAAAGATGACCCTCAATGTCACCTATGAGGCGACATGTGCAGCAATCGATGCAAATCGGCAAGCCAAGGTACTGGTGCTGACCAGCCCGAATTATTACGGCATTTGTGCCGATCTGGAACGCATTATCTCTTACGCGCATGAAAAAGAGATGATCGTGGTGGTTGATGAAGCACATGGTCCCCACCTAAAATTTCACCCTGATCTCCCGATTTCTGCGATGGAGGCGGGTGCTGACATTGCCGTGCAGAGCACCCATAAAATTATCGGCGGGATGACGCAGGCATCGATGCTCCATGCGAAATCGGCACGGGTCGACATGACCACTCTGGCAACAGTTTTGCGCTTTGTCCAAAGCACTAGCCCGTCTTATATTTTGATGGCCTCACTCGACCTCGCCAGGATGCAGATGGCCACGGAAGGGAGAAAATTGCTCGATAAGGCCATCAATCTCGCTGAAGAGGCCCGGGGGAAAATAAATCGGATTCCAGGCCTCTTTTGTTTTGATCGCCAGATGGTAAAAAATCCTTTCTTTGCACAAATGGGAGATTTTGATGTAACGAAGTTAACCATCAATATACGAGAGCTTGGGCTTTCCGGTTATCAGGCCGCTCAAATCTTAAACAACCAGTATCATATACAAGTTGAAATGGCGGACCCATTTAACGTCTTGGTGATTGTTAGCATTGGAGATCGGCGCGATGATTTAAATCGCCTGGTGGATGCCCTACGCGAGATGTCAAAAGAGTATCATGGCAAGAATAGTCCCGCCGGTACTGTAATCGATGTGGGCCTTCCCACTTTTGCGAAGGAGGTCAGAATGACACCGCGTGAGGCATTTTTTGCCAACTATCAATACATCGCGCTAGACGAAGCCTGCGGCGCCATTAGCTCTGAGATTGTGACCGTATATCCACCCGGCATTCCGCTTCTTGTCCCAGGTGAAATCATCACAAAAGAAGTCTTGGATTACATTCGAACGATGGACCGACTTGGGGCCACAGTGGATGGATTAAACGCCTCCAACAGCACGGTTGCGGTGGTCAAGCAATAAGTCTCTCTACCGACTCAACTCTTGGGTCAACCCGCGCTGACCCACCCGATCTTTATCCCCTCTCTCTTGTCTTTCACGGTAACGCAGCCTTATCGTATGGATAAAATCCCCTTCCTGTTTTCTGGCCCAGGAATCCCGCCTCCACATATTTTCTAAGAAGGGGTGCCGGGCGATATTTGCTATCACCGAATTCGGAAAAGAGGACTTCCATAATGTCGAGACAAACGTCCAAGCCGATGACATCCGCGAGTTCCAATGGACCCGTCGGATGCCCCCCACCCTCTTTGGCAACGCTATCAATTTCCTCCGCGGTCCCCACCCCTTCCATCAAGGCGAAAACCGCTTCGTTAATCATGGGGATAAGGAGCCGGTTTGCGATAAATCCTGGGGAGTCTTTGGAAACGAGCACTTTCTTTCCCAGCCGTTCAACGAGATTCCTTGTATGAAAAAATGTTTCGTCCGAAGTCAGCCAGCCCCGAACCATTTCAACCAGCCTGACCTCCCCTGTCAGAGATATAAAATGGACGCCAATGAATCGGTCTGGTCGCTTGGTAACAGAGGCAAGCCGGGTAATGGAGAGAGACGATGTATTCGTGACGAATATCGTTTCCTTCGGGCATACCTCATCAAGCGCCTCGAAGACTTCCATCTTGATCTCCTCTTTCTCTGGAACGGCCTCCATGATGACATCACAATAGGAAAAGTCTTCCAGTCTTGCAGATATCTTAATGTTTTTAAGCGTTTTCTCTTTTACCCATTCGGTTATTTCTTCTTTTTTGACCGCGCTGTTTAAGTTTTGTGTGATCCGGCTAACGGCTCCTTCTAGGATCTTGCCCTCCAAGTCGTGCAAGATAACGTGGAATCCCGCCGTGGCAATAATCTGTGTGATTGCCCGTCCCATCGGTCCCGCGCCAACAACACCAATGTCATTGACTTCCATGCTTAAGTCCTCACGGCAATATTGCTCTGTTCATTATGATGTACGATGTGACTTACTGACCGGGCGTTAGTATAACACAATGCCACGGTCGATTCTCTCCTGCTACCAACAGGGCATTCAAATCGGTAATTGGTATAGACATACTTACCACCTTTAGGATTGGGTTTTAGTTTTAGGAAGGCGTGGATGAGGCCTGCATATTTGATGACGC
>SBBT01000066.1 GCA_005239595.1 Candidatus Troglogloeales bacterium
ATCATAAGGAAATACAGGTTAGATGAAATTCCGCAACTGATCAATATCTTTACCGGGGAGATGAGTTTTGTGGGTCCCCGTCCCGAGCGACCTGTTTTTGTTCAACAGCTTCACGAAACGATCCCTTATTATGATCTTCGCTCTACGGTCAAACCGGGCTTGACCGGATGGGCCCAGGTCCGTTTCCCTTATTCATCAACCCTGCAGGAGTCTCAGGAGAAATTTGAACACGATCTGTATTATATTAAACACCTCTCCCCTTTTTTTGATCTGGCTATTCTCTTTGATACGGTTCGTGTGGTTCTGACGGGGCAGGGGGCCCGGTGAAAGGACAAAAGAGGTTCAGAAAACCGTGGCTTGGGTTTTTTTTTGTCCTTTTCTCCCTTCCCCTATTTGAATCCGCTGCCCTAGCCCAAGTCGAATTCTTGCCCGTTCTTTCCATTTCCGAACAATATACCGACAATTTTTCCTTTACGAAAAGCAATAAAAAATACGAGTTGACCACCCGGATCTCTCCCGGAGTGGCTGTTTTGCTCAACACCCCGGCCCTGGTTCTAACTGCGAGATATCTCGGAGGCGTAGAGCTTTACGTCAACAACAAAGATAATAACCGATACCGACATCGTCTTGCTTTTGATATGGATCTGCCGTTTTTATCCCATGCCTCTCATTACTATGAAGTCCATGTAACGGAGGTTCTAGAATATTCTCCAACACTCTCTTCTATTCCACTTTCAGATTCCGATAAAGATCGTCCGGAAGCCCCTATCGGTCGCACAAAAACTTTTCGAAATAGAGCGGGAATCCGCATGGACTATAAAGGGTTCCCCTTTTGGCGCACCAGTTTTACCTACTTCAATACAGAGACCCGGTATATAGACAGTTTCCTCGAAGACTTTGTGGTTCATGATGCCCGCCTTCTTCAAACGGTTCGGCTTAGTCCTCACGCGAACCTGTCCGCTTCATATGGTATTCTAAACACCGATTTTGAAAGGGCAAATCCTTTTACAGCGCAGAGCATTTCACTCGGGGGAGAACGGGTGTTCCGCAGTGCCTTGTCTCTGCGAGGTGTTGGCGGTGTCAGCTGGATGACATCGGTCAAGCCAAGCCTTGTTTCAGAAATCGGATTGTCAAAGAAATTTCGGTTCACTGCGCTTGGTATAGACTATTCGAAGAGTATAGGGGCGGGAGAAGATGTTCTTGCTTCCGCAGTGTCGCGTGAGCGTTTTGCCATCAGAGTCGTCCACCCGATCACCTTGAAAACCCGTTTTAAAGTCGGGTTGGAACAGATGGAGAGGACGGTGCTATTGGATCCTGCAACGGGTTCAACTTCCTATGGCGTGACAACGGGAATAACAACCCAGTTTTTTCGGTGGCTTACGGGGTCGATCCGCTATACGTATTTTAATTACAATGGACGAGGTGCTGATACACAAGATGCCGATAGAAACACGATCGATTTCCTGTTGAGCGCTTTCCCTCCAGATCCAAGAGCAGCCCCTCTCGAATAAGAGCGGTTTGACCGACAACTCCCCTTTGTATAGAATCCCTTTCCGTTCGGAATTGACAGTCTGTTTTTGAAATGATAAAAATAAAATGCAGAGTAAAAAGGGGAGAAACATTGTGTTAGTCCAGATGAAAGTACAAGGGTTGGTTTTTGACCCGAATCAAAACACCTATATTCTTATCCTGCGAGAAGAGGAGAAGAACGAGGCATTACCGATCTGGATCGGCCGGCCAGAAGCCTATGCGATTGGACTCGCCGTTGAAGGTGTTTTCCCACCCCGGCCCCTGACACACGATCTGATTACGAATATTATGGAAAAATTCAATGCCAAAATCATCAGTATCGTCTTAACGGACTTAAAGGACTCCACCTATTACTCCAAAATTCATCTGGCTTACAATGACTCGGAATTTACGATCGATGCCCGGCCTTCTGACGCGATTGCCTTAGCCTTGCGGGCCAATGCACCTATTTTTGCTCATAACGATCTGATCAAAAAAGAGGGTTCCACGGAAATTGGCCAATGGCTGGAAGGATTAAAACCAGAAGACTTCTAGTGGGCCACGGGCCCCGGCGAGAAGACAGCCCCCGTTAGGGGCTGTGAATAGATACAACGCCTCTTAAGAGGGGTGCTTTATTTTTACTCCCCTCCTTGGATAAGGAGGGGGAGGGGTGGTTTGAGAAAGGGTGGTCCAAGCCCTCGTTTAACCCTCTTAGTCCCCCTTAAAGTAAGGGGGAGACCTCACGAACAGCATAAGGCACCTCAAAAAAAAGAGGGGCCCCTAACCTCAGATACATAGAGATAGGCGCCCCGTCTTTTTTATCTCTGTTCTATTTCTTCTTCGTTTTCTTTGCGGGTTTCTTTGTAGCCAACGGTTTCTCACCCCCTTTCTTATTTTCCCCCCTTGCCGCGCCTCTCTTCCATGAGAAGGTAACGAGGAGGGTTTCCCAATCGGTTTACTGGGTTACCGATGGATTGTTTCCCAACGGTTCCTCAGAAACCGTTTCAGCCAGCTTAAAGGTATTCGGCGCAATCTTTTTAAAGCGCTTGTCACGAGACAACGAAATGGCTATTGATGTAATGGGTGTTTTGCCGCGAATCCGAACACCCCCTTCTGTCAATCGATGGTGAATCTCCTTGGCGTGCAACGGCTTTCCCACTTCTTTCAGTAACATAAAAGCGCCCTGCGGAACTGAAAGCCCGGCATAGATCGTCTTTTCAAGAAGGATAATATCCGGACTCTCGCGCTTTCCCTTTTCTCCATCCGTAGAAGGGACAGACGCCGCTGCCCTGGATTTTTCAACCTCAACCCGATAAAGCGTTTCCGCAAGCTCCAAATACTTCTTGACCGTCTTAATCTCATCTTCTATTTTGTCCCGCTTTTTTTGAAGGTCGTGAAGTTTTGACTTGTAAAGCGAAATGCGCTGTTCGAGGCCTGCAATAATGTCTTTGAATTCTTCCATAATACATCTATAAAGCATGTATAGCATATTGTAAAAACATTGTCAAGACTATTTTTATAGACATGCTATTTATAATAAAACAATGCAAACCAATAAAAAGGCTATAGATTCTGTACAATATATTGTATGGATATATTTATTGGTACTATTCTGATCGATTTAGGTGGGCTTTGAGGAAGTTTTTAAGAAATGTTAGTTCTTCAGACTTTAGGATAGCTTGGACAGCAATGTAAATTGCTACAGAGGCAAGAATAGCAACTGTTAATAAAAAAGATTTTACGAGAAGGTTTCCTTGACTATTCCATAGGGGAAGGTTGGTGATCGAGATTGTTAAGGGTGCCATGCATAAGGAGGCCAGAAGGACTTTAAGATGCGAAAGACTAATACGGGTTGCGTCAATCTGATTGATTCTTTTTCTCAATAAAACGATTAAAACAACGAAATTGAACATGGAGGAAAGCGATGTGGCTAGAGCGAGCCCTCCATGTTGGAGTGGAACCGCTAAAGCAACATTTAACAGTATGTTCAGAAGCATTGCGGCGATGGCGATGCGGACCGGTGTTTTTGTGTCTTGCAGGGCGTAAAAGACGGGGACAACCACCCGGACCCCGGCAAAGGCCCACAAGCCAGTCGAATAATAAAGTACCGCGGAGGCCACGCCGAGGGTGTCGAAGCGGGTAAAGGCCCCATGTTCAAACAAGAGATGGACAATGGGAACCCTCAAAAGAATCAGGCCAATCAAGGCCGGAGCGGTAATAAAAAAGATCAGCCTTAGCCCGAACGAGAAGCTTTGGCGTAATCCGGGGAGATCCCCGTGGGCTGCATGAGCCGATAAGGTGGGGAGCAGCGCCGTGGATAAGGCCACGCCGAAAATGCCTAACGGAAAATGAATGAGCCGCATGGCATAATAAAGATAGCTCACCGAGCCTTCGGCCAACGTGGAGGCCATCATGGTGGATACTAAAATATTGACCTGTGTTACGGAGAGGGCCACGGTGACCGGGACTAAGAGTTTTGCCATTTTGACCAAACCGGGATGCAATGGAAAAATCGGTTTTTGGAAGGACATGGAAAATCCTTCTTTGTATACGGTCGGCAATTGCATGACCCATTGAAGCAGTCCACCGACAACCACACCGAGTGCTGCTGCGACGACGGGTTCAGAATAAAAGGGGAAGAGGATAAAAAGAATCATCACGATATTGAAAACAGCGGGGGAGAGGGCCGGTGGACCAAAGTGGCGAGTGCCATTTAATATCCCCATGGTCAGGGCCGCGAGGGAGATGAACAACAGAAAAGGGAACATGATTCGGGTGAGCCGGGTTGTGAGTTCAAATAAATTGGGATGATCAATAAATCCGGGGGCGATTAGGGTGAGAATCAACGGGGTAAACACAATCCCAATCCCGACAATAACGATCAGGATAAGAAAAAGAGCGGTAAAGACAGACCGAACCAAATACCGCGTATCTTCCCGGGATCGCTTCGTCAGATATTCCGTGAAGACCGGGATAAAACCGGCCGACATAGATCCCTCGGCAAAGAGCTCGCGTAGGAGGTTGGGAATCCGATAGGCGACGTAGAAGGCGTCCGCGGCCAGGGTCGCCCCCAGGATTTTTGCGAAAAGCATGTCTCGCAAAAATCCCAAGATGCGAGACAAAAAGGTGCCAGCCGAGACAATCGATGCGGCGGCGACAATCCTGCCTTCAGTTTCCGTTTGTTTTTCCATGGACAAGACAGCGGAATCAGGGTGTTGCGTTATTTTTGTTTGGACTCTTTTTGTCGGAGAGTCGGCGAAAGGGCCGCTTTTTTGTGCGACTTTAAATTTTTTGAGTGTACAACCTTTTTATGGACTTGACAAACTCTTTTTTCTCCTATAAAATATAAATTCTTTTGTCGCTAGAGTAGAGTAACAGGATAAGAATAGTTGTAGAGAAAGGTATTTATTAATGAGTGAGACACAAAAACTTCGACTCGGTAAAGCCATTTTTTGGGTCACGGTTGTTTTTTGTACATGGATTATCTGG
>SBBT01000058.1 GCA_005239595.1 Candidatus Troglogloeales bacterium
AGGGGCATTTTCTTTCACCATGATTTTGGTTTCAAAATCAAGACCGGCTGAAAATCCAAAATACTCATGGGTGGGCCGGGCATAACAATAGATACAACCATGCTCGCACCCCCTGTAAGCATTAATACTGGTATCGAAGGAAATATCCGGGCTTTTGTGGGTGGTGATAAGGGTACGCGAGGCGTCGGCTATAAATTGGGTGGATGGCGCCGGATCCGGATCGTCCCCATCGGATTTAACATCAACCCGCTCTGTTGATATAAAGCGACAGGGTGGATTTTCGGTGGCACCACGGCCCGTTATTGGATGCAGCATCTCTTCGATCCATCTTATTCTTTTCCTCTTAATACTTCAATCTCTGTTTTAGGGACTCAATACTCCCTCAGCAGAATTTCCCCAATGACGGGCAACGCTTTGTCGCATGGTATCTTCGGAATATCCCCCTCCGCGACCCCATGCAGGCACGCGACGATATAACCGACGGGGCTGACAATAAGCAGATCGACGCCATCTTCGTGGATGACGATGAGGCGACAGCCTTTGTCATTCAGGGCAAGTTCATCGGTAGGGCCACAGTAGAGCAGAACCGCTACGCGAAGTACTGTCAGCCTGGGTTCAAATGCGCGGTCTCGTTCGTCTTCAAGAAGTCGCGAACAACAAGCTAAAGCAGAAATTGTCCGAGGTGGCCCGCGCACTTGAGGATGAAGACAAAGTCTGTTTTGAGCTGATTACGACGACCGGATTGACGAGCAGTGCCCAGAAGGATTTGGCTACATTCCAAGAACAACTGGCGGAAGAGGGGTGGGGAGGAAATTCCGACATGCCCGAGCGAAGCGGAGGCGGTCAATCAGGGTTCTCCGCAAAATGGGTTCTAACTTTTTCAAACAAACTCCACCAAATTTGATTTGCATCAACTTTGGTGGAGGCGGCGGGAATTGAACCCGCGTCCGAAGATCTTTAGGAAAAAGGCCCTACATGTTTAGTTTCTGTTTTAGAATTCGCGTTGGATGCCACCCAGAAACCGGTTTCACCTTCCGCTATCTTCTTTGAATCTTGCCTTGCCCACAGAAGCCTTGGACAGGGCCAGCCTGCTGGCGTTCATCTTCCCCCTACACAGGCAATAGGAGGTCGATGTCGCTGCGTTTAGGCAGCGAGAGCCAACTCAGTGTTAGCAGTTGTATTTTTCCGTTTGTTTAACGAGCCCAACGGAACCTCGGCATGCGCCTTTTAACCTCCAAACTCCGTCGAATCCAGTCGCCCCCATCTAGGCATATCCATTACACCCTTAGTATAAGAAAAGGCAACGGAAATGGCAAATGACAAAGGCAAAATGATGCCCCAGGGATGGTTTTCACCCTCCACCCTGGTGTTTATATCGTATTGCCTTCTCAATTTCCCTCTGGGCGGTATTCTTGGCAATCGTTTCTCTTTTGTCATAAGCCTTTTTACCCCGTGCCAGCGCCAATTCCACCTTTGCCCAGCCATGCTTGAAGTAAACCTTCAAGGGAATCAGCGCCAAACCTTTTTGTTGCATCTTTCCCATTAGCCGTTCGATCTCCCTCCGACTTAATAAGAGTTTTCGTTTTCGAGTTGGATCATGGTTGGAACAATGTCCGTGGCTGTATGGACTGATGTGGCAGTGATAGAGGAACATCTCTCCCTTTTCGATTCGCGCAAAGCTATCCACTAAATTAATTTGCCCGTCTCGAAGCGACTTTACTTCGGTGCCAAACAGAGAAAGACCTGCCTCATAGGTTTCTTCGATCTTATAGTCGTGATAGGCTTTCCGGTTTGTAACCACCGGCTGATTATTTTCAGACATAGGAATGCCTTTATCCTAACAAAGGTCGGCATTGCCTGCAAATAAATTAAGGCCTCTGGCCGTCGAGACCGCTTGAGGGAGGATATCATCAACATCACCGACAGGTGATGAGATAAAAATTACGGCTGGGGTTTCTGCGCGAGCCCAATGACCATAAGCGTAAAAATCAGCCATTTGGACGGGTCAAAGTTATACCACTTTGGGCCGTTGCGATAGTCCCTAGGAAAGGCATGATGATAGTTGTGATATCCCTCCCCAAACGTGACGAGAGAGACCCACCAACTGTCTCGGCTGGTGTTGGCCTCATTATACGGCTGCTGTCCCCATAGGTGACAGACCGAATTGATAGCAAAGGTTGAGTTAAGCACAAGAAAGGTTCTGGCCACCCCTGCTAGGAGAAACGCAGAAAGTCCTCCCACCCATCCCCGATGAAGAAAACCGATCAAAGACGGCAAAACAAACCCTGAAATTAGAATCGGGAGGTAATACCGGTGTTGCCACATTACCAACTTGTCTTTCTGGAAAATAGCGGTGTACTTATCATTATCGTACGCGCTTTTCTCGAAAATCCACAACAGGTGACTATGCCAAAACCCATTTTTCGCGTTGTAAGGGTCTTCCTCTTGATCTACCTTTGCGTGATGCCGAACGTGGTCGGAGCACCATTTCAGGGCGGAGTTCTCCATCGCCCAGCCACCTGCGATTAGAAAGACCAACCTAACCCAGTCAGGACAGGTAAAACTTCGGTGTGAGAAGAGTCGGTGATAGCCGACGGTGATCCCAAGACCGGTGACGATATAGAAAACTCCAAAAAGAGTCCAATCGAGCCAAGTATAGTCGTAAAAATAGGAAAAGAGCGGAGCCCCCAAAAGAGCAGCTAAAGAGAAAACTGCAAAGACGACAATCGTGCCATAATCTGTTTTCCCTTTAAGGCCTATTCTTCCGGCATTTCGTTTCATAAAGAGAATCCTTTTTCTGTTGTTTGGCCTAATAAATGGAACAAAAAACCCAATCTTTTGAAATGATAACAAAGGCATATTGAGAAATGCAACCTGTTTTTACTTAGGTGTTTTTACTTAGGAATAGTCACACACCCGAGTATCGTTAAAAGGTAGCCAGG
>SBBT01000177.1 GCA_005239595.1 Candidatus Troglogloeales bacterium
CCCAGAAACAGCCGGCGGCGAACGTCGCTTTTTCCATTATGGTCCTCGCTTTACTTTACGGGCAGTGGTGATGAAACCGGAGTGGGCAACCATGCGATGGTCTGGCCGGACGCTCCGTCCGTCAATATTCCACCCCCGTAGCAGCGTTTCAAAGGTAGAGATCCATTCAAAGGCGGGTTCTTGCCGAAGCACCTCGACGACCCTTTCAACCTGTGGAACGGTTGGGAGGAACGACAAGAATATCCCGCCGTCGCGTAATTTTAGCGCCGCGTGCGGGACGACTTGATGCGGTTCTGGAAGGTCTAAGACAATCCGATCGATCGCATCTTCGGCGATTCCCTGATAAATGTTGTTGGGCTGAATGCACAGACGATCCGTCGGCCCCAAATACGCCTCTATGTTTTTTGCCGCCCGTCTGGCAAAATCTTCCCTGATTTCATAGCTGATGACTTTCCCTTTTTCACCGACCGCTTGCAGTAGGGCGAGCGTCAACGCGCCGGAACCAATTCCCGCCTCGACGACCGTTGCGCCAGGATAGATATCGGCCCACATCAAAATCAGCGCCAAATCTTTTGGATAGAGGATCTGGGCCCCGCGCGGCATATGAAGAGTGAACTCCGCCAGAGTCGGCCGTATGGCAAAAAGACGTGATCCTCTGGATAAGACCACTTCTCTCCCTTCTTCCTGACCGATTAAATCGTTATGCGCCAATTTCTCGCCGTTAAATTGGAATGTCGCGCCGGCCTTCAATGTCAACGGGTATGTCTGATCTTTCAGGTTGACCAGATGAATTATATCGCCTGATGCCAATGGCCTCATTCTACCCTTTAACCCAGACGGAGAAAAAGATAACTGTCGGGGAGAAGATAGCACAGAACAGGCTTACATGACTACAACTAGCCGAGAAACTCCGGCAGACTGTAATCATTTAGACGTAATCTGGCATTCTTGGGCTCCCTAAACCGCCATGGGAAAATAATCTGTGGTTTGTTAGACCGCGTTGACGGGCTTCTTCTTGCCGGCCCAGACATGACCGAAAGCGCTATGGAGAGACCCAGAAATTTAAGTTCAAACTGATTTCAGAAAAGAGAAGCGCTTTTGAATGTGTACAAACTTGGATTTCATTTGACAGGCAATGCACGAGCCACTTTTAACTGCTATTTTTTGAATCACTATGGGATGTCATTCCCGAGGGGAAAAAAGGGTCTTGTAATCAAATACATTCGTTTCTTTCACTCCTCCTTAAACGACAGCTGACCGTCGCGTAGTGTACCCCAAGATGCTCGGCGATTTCTCTCAAAAGACAAAATGTCGGTACATTACATTCTCTTCTGGGGTTTTGTGAGGGACAGCCACATTTCCTTCGAACCTTCACCTAGAAATATCGGGATAGGCCGATTTGGAGATAATCGTCTTTTCGGAATCCCGCAGAAGGATCGTCTTGGGGTATTTCAGAGAAGGCGCGTCCCTCAACAACCAGCTTCCACCGACCTTTGAGCCTCCGGCTTCCCTCCAAATTGAAAAACTGAGCACCGCTTTTTCGATCGACAATGACCCCGAAGAGGGCTTCCGCGCTTTGGGCATCGTTGAAGGCCAGCCGGAGACCGACCATGACGTCGTCCTGAAACGGAGCCGTATCCCGGCGATCATCGTAGAGGTATTCGCTCAAAAAACCGAGGTCGATTCCCGATCCTACGAGATTGCCAAGGGTGTATTCAAAGCCGCCGGTTGCGGCAAAGAAGTCCTCCCCGAAAACGGTACGCTCCCAACGATGAATCGCCTCGAGTTTGAAGAGCCACCGCCCTGTGGTCTGCTGAATATCCAACCCCGTTTGATGAATGAGAAAATAGTGGGGGATCAGAACTGGCCGTCCAGTGTTATCCCTCCTCGGCTCAAGGCGCGGTTCGCGGCCGGTGCCATAAAAATGGGAAAGGCCCAGGTCGAAGCCGCCCATCGTTTTCTCCACACGGATGGCAAGGTCGATATGGTTGCGGCCCCGGCGTGAGTCAAACTCGGCTTGGTTGGTATCGACAACCAGCGGCGTTCTTAACCGTCCCTCGCGTCCTGGAAATGTCCGCTCCCGAAACCCGGGCAGAACGAAGAGATTGACTGTCCCCCAATCTTGAAGCAAGGCGAGGTTGATCATCGGCTGCCCCAGTTTTTCCTCTCCATCGATATTCTCAACCAGGTCGGTCTGGTTGATGATGTCGACAAGATGTTGGGACTCCGTCACCCCCCAAAAGACCTGTCGAATGCCGACTCGCCATTCGTGCCCCTCCCCAATCCGAACGTAGGCCAACTCTCGAATGTCAACGTGGCGGCGTTCAGGATCGAACCGCTCCCATCGGACGAATGGGGTGAAGATCAGGCGCTCTTTGTCGTTACTCCATGCATGGTAAAACTCCGGCTGCAGGACGAGAGAGGGATAAAACGTGTGTCCATCCGAGGCGAGAGGAGAGTGGGGAAACACACACGATTCCACCGAGAGATGTCCGGTCCACTCGGCCGCGTGAGCCGACCCCGCCCACAGAACACAGAGAACGTAGACCGCTTTTTTGAGCATCACTCGCGTATCCTACCGCACCCGTTTTAGCCCCTCCGGAGTAAAGTCGGATCCGTTCAGCCCGACTCTAAACTGGTAATCGCTCCATACCAGCCGGCTGCTTTTGCCATTTTGATGATTCACCATCAGCATTTCACCGGGCCGCCAATACCGGTCGAGATATTTCCGGTATCCGTGAAAGGTAAGCCGTTTTAGAAGGGTATCTTTCCGGTCGTAATAGTCGACCTTCCTCACCCGGTATTCGGCCTTGTCGATTAAGACCTGCTGGCGTTTGTAGCCCGAATAGCGATCCGTCGGATATCGTTCGACCTTAAAACAATCATTCCCCTCATACGGCTCGTCCCCAATATAGTTGTAGGTATATTTTTCCACCTCCTGAGAGGCGATATCTTCGTAAGCAAACTCGCTCCCCATAAACGAACCCGACTTATCGGCAGCCGCGATCCGTTTGACGCGCTTTAAGGCAGGCAGAAAGAGCCACTGATCATCGGCTGCTGTCTTGTGGCTAAAGGTGAGGAGCGCGGTCCCTTTGATATCGGCGGGGTCATTGAAGATGGAGAGGCTTTTATCGCCATCGGTTGGCGTTTCGATTGTTCGGATTTGAATCTCCCGCCGACTCTCTTCCCCATGACGATTGCGGAGGATCATCTGCATATGAACAGTGAAATCGCCAAATCCGTCCTCGCGACGTTGGACTTCTTGGGCAATGGAACGCCCCTGCTCCTCGGGTGTCTCCGCGATGGCAACGGCTTGGAGTAAAAGTGTGAACGCTACGAATAATCGGATCATCTTTCTCCTCCTTATGCTTCCACCTGAGAAGTAACCCTGGATTCCATACCCTCCCGCTTTCCGTCGAGCTGCATCAGCAGGGGCGCCAGCAACAGGAAGTCGGCCAACAGGGCCAGGGTAAATATGAGCACCGTCAACGCCCCCAGACTGGAGTTTAATTTGAACGCGGAAAAGGTCAGCACGCTAAAGCCGGCCACCAGAATAAGGGTGGTCGATAACAGCGCTCCTCCAACGTGCGAGAAGGCATAGCGGATCGCCGCCTCCGTCTCCATCTCCTCCTCCCGTTTTGCGTGAAGATAATGGTTCAAAAAGTGGATCGTATCATCGACCACGATTCCGAGCGTCATCGAGAATACCACCGATAACGCAAGGCCAACCTCGCCGATGAACAGTCCCCAAATGCCAAATGCCATGCCGGCCGGGACCAGATTGGGGATCAAACTGATCGCCCCGATTTTCAGACTTCGAAAGGTGAAAATCATCGTCCCGGAAATGAGCAGGATGCCAACCATGCTGCCATTGATCATGCTTCGGATATTGCGCTGACCGAGATGGGCAAACATCAGCGCAGGCCCGGTTCCTTGCGCGGTCATTCCCACGGGGAGATGGTCACGAAGCCACTGCTGTGCAGAATCTTCCATAGCCAAGATCTCCTTGGAGGTCAGGTTTTTAAGGGTGACAACCACTCGGCTGGCCGACTGGTCGACGTTGATCTGATCATTTAAGTCCAGACCAAACGGGAGCGAAAGCTCATAGAGCAGCAGGTACTGGGCCGCCAGCGCGCGATCGTCGGGAACCCGATACCAGGCCGGATCATCCCCGTGTATGTTTTTGTTCAACCGTTTCATGGTGTCTGCCAGGGTATTTACATGAACAACACCCGGCTGCCTCTGATACCATCGCGCAAACGCATCGAGTTGATTGAGGTACTCTGGTGACGCAATGCCGCCGTTTTCCGGCGTGCTCATGGAATAGTGTATTTCGTAGATCCCTCCCAAATGGTCCACGGTAAAATCGGTGGCCCGCCGAAAATCAACCCGCTCGTCAAAGTAGCGGACATATTGGTCATTCAGCTCATTTAACGGGATTAAGGCAAACAAGACCAGCGTGGCGATGGAAGTTCCCCAGAGGAGCGATTTGCGACGTCTCACAATAAAATCGCCCAGCCGGTCAATCGGGAGGCTCTTTGAATCTTGGGAGGCTGGGACCTGAACGGGAATGACTGCCATGAACGCGGGCAGAAAAAAGATGGAATAGATCAAGGCGACCAGCACGCCGAGCGTCGCGTAGTTACCGAGATCGCGAAAGGGAGGAACCTCGCTGAAATTCATCGTCAGAAAACCGACCGCGTCGGTGAGGCTGGTGAAGATAATCGGCCAGATATTCATCGAAAGGCTTTCGATGAGGGCGTCGTGACGATTTAGTCCCCGACGCATTCCCTGAAACATCGACACAAGGATATGCATGGTGTCGGCCACGGCCAAGGTGAGAACAATGCTAGGCATGGCGGCGGAGGGTGGGGTGAAGTGCAGCCCCATCCAACCCAAAAGCCCCACGGTAGTGATAACAGAAAATGCGGTAATCAGGAGAACCGCCACCGTTCCCGCGACCGATCGGAGCGTGAGGAACGTCACGAGTAAAATAATCCCATAGACGATCGGCGCCAGGGTCTCGATATCCTTCTGAGAATATTCACCAAAGGCGTTATCCATGATCACACCGCCGGTCAGGTAGAAATCGATTTCGGGATAAAGACGCCGGGCTTGCTCCATTAGCTTTCGGGCTGCATCGGTTACCTGTGCAGGGGCGTCAAAGCTCTTTTCCGGAAGAAGAACCGTTACGTAAACCCCCGTAACATGAGCGGAAGGGGAGATCAGCCGGTTGAGGAGCAGCGGTTCTTGAAGGGCAATCTCTTTGATCTTCGCCAGTTCCTTATCCGAAAGGGAGCGGGGATTCTCAACCAGATTGCGAACGACAAGGTCCTCGCCCTCGGCAGAGGTGTGCTGAAAGTTTACAATCGAATCGACCCGTCGGACATAAGGCATCTGCCAGGATTGC
>SBBT01000184.1 GCA_005239595.1 Candidatus Troglogloeales bacterium
ATACCATCCCGTTTCTTCGATTTCAACAAACAGTTGACAACAACAAAAAAATACTATATTATTCCCATAGGAATAGTTTGTTAATATTTAAAATGTTTAGATTGTCTGTAAAAGGAAGATATGGGGTATTGGCTATTCTTGCCCTCTCTCTTCATGAGGATCCCTATCCCCTTTCAGCGAAATCAATCGCGCAAAAAGAGGGTCTATCCATCCGTTTCTTAGAACAAGCGATGAATACACTCAAAGAAAGGGGGCTGATTGAATCGATTCGAGGCCCACACGGCGGATACCGCCTTGCCCGGGCCCCTAAAGAGATTATGCTCTCTGAAGTATTACAGGCCGTAGAAGGCACACAAAGAACAAAAAATTCAAGCCGCCTTCTGGTTTCTTTATCATCGAAATCTCAGATACTAAATGAAATTATGGTCGGTGTCGACACCGCATTAGAGAATCATTTGAATGCAATTGATTTCGATAACCTTTCACGCCGGGCAAGGCACCTGACTGAAAAAGAAGCGCTCATGTTCCATATCTAACCTTTGGGCGAACACATAGGTTCGCCCCTACAACGGGAAATGTTGTTATAAAAAACCATGCTGAACGAAGCAACGACTGTTCTTATTCTTATTACTTTTATGGCTGCCGCGATTAACGGCGGGCTGGGCTATGGATTTTCCTCTATCACGGTTCCGGTAGTAATACTCTTCTATACGAATCGTGTTTTAAACCCGGCCATTGTTATAATTGAAGTGGTTATTAACTCCTATATCCTCCTCCTTCATTGGAAGCAAATTAACACGATTTTCAAAAGGATTTATCCCATTGTGATCGGTGCGATCCCGGGGATCGTTTTAGGAGCTTGGCTCCTCTCATCGGTCGATCCGGGCTGGATCAAACTCATCACCTTTAGTTTTCTTCTTCCCATTGTCTTGCTGCAAGCGGGAGGAATACGAAGACCGATTCAATCCGAAAAAGCGGCCGGTCTTTTTTTGGGAACAGGCGTTGGTTTTTTCTATTCAGTCACCACGGTCTCGGGCCCTCCATTGGCCGTTATGCTCAATAATCAGGGGTTGGTCAAGAAAGAGTTTCGCGCCGCCCTGGGGGTCATCCGTCTTTCCTTATCCAGCTTGACAGCCATCTCCTATTATTATTTAGGGCTCTATCAGGAAGAAAGCTTCGACGTCCTAACCGCAATCGTTCCTAGCGTTCTGATTGGAATTCCAATCGGAACCTATGTTATAAGAAAGGTCAACCCGGAAACATTTCGTCGTATATGCATGAGTTTTGACGCCTGGTTTGTTGGTTTTGGGCTCTCTCGCACCTTAATTCAACTCAACCTTCTGCAAAGCCCCTATGCCTATAGCGTATTGGTCTTGGCGATCTTAATCGATAGCACTCTTTTATATCGGTATTTTAAAAATAGTAATGGCTACTGTACCCCCGTTGTCACATGAAGATTGAACGTAAAATTATTGATACCGATCTTTTAATTATCGGAGGCGGTACCGCGGGATGTATGGCTGCCGTTGAGGCGAAGGAGCGTTTTCCGCATCTGAAAGTCACGATCCTCGAGAAGGCCCATATCGACCGCTCCGGCTGTCTGGCTGGTGGGATGAACGCGATTAACGCCTACCTCAATAAAGGAGAAACTGCGGACTCGTTCACCGACTATGTGCGATGGGACTCCTGTGGCCTCATTCGCGAAGACCTCGTCCACTCGATGGCTGAGTTGTTTGAATACGGCGTCAAGAAGGTCGAAAAGTGGGGATTGCCGGTTCTCTGTGATGAGCAGGGGAACTATCAGCCGCGGGGACGATGGAATATAAAAATCAATGGCGAATCGCTTAAGCCGATTATCGCCAAGGCGGCCCGATCCTCCGGGGCCCAGGTCTATAACTGGATCGTCGTAACGAATTTTTTAATCAATGACAATCGGGTATGTGGCGCGGTGGGTTTTTCACTCCGAAGCGGCGCCTTTTATGTGGTTCGGGCCAAGGCCACCATCATCGCCACGGGAGGCGCGGCCCGTCTCTATCGGCCGAACAATCCGGGGGATGCCGCCTATAAAACCTGGTATTGTCCTTATAACACGGGCGCCGGTTACGCAATGGGGATTCGCGCAGGGGCCGAGATGACCTCGTTTGAAATGCGTTACGTCGCCCTTCGCACCAAGGACGCGATTGCCCCCACGGGCACGATTGCATTGGGGGCGAATGCGCCGCAGGTGAACGCCCTAGGTGAAAATTTTATGGCGACCCGCTACGCCCACATGGGCGGAGACCATGCCCCAACTCCTTATCGCACCTATGGCCCGCTGCAAGAGATCAAGGCCGGTCGCGGCCCGGTCTATCTGGATACACGAGGGTTGAATCCCCAACAGGTTTCTAATTTAAAAGCGGCCTTTCTCGATATGTATCCCTCTCAAGTCCTCTATTGGGCGGCCAATCAGATCGATCCTGCCAATGAACCGGTAGAGGTGCAGGCAACAGAGCCTTATATTGTCGGGGGACATTGCCAGGCCGGGTACTGGGTGGATGCGAATCGCAAAACGACCTTAGAGGGCCTTTACGCGGCAGGGGACGTTGCAGGCGGCGCGCCGTATAAATTTGTCTCCGGCTGCTGGGCGGAAGGGGTGATTGCCGCGCGGGCCGCGGG
>SBBT01000145.1 GCA_005239595.1 Candidatus Troglogloeales bacterium
GTGCGAATTGGGCCCCTTGTTGAAGGGGGAATCCAGGAAGGCGGGAGACGGGGGGGAACCGAAAATGTGGCGGCCATCGTCGGCATGGGGGTTGCCGCGCGCGTGGCGAAAGAACGGCTTGCATCTGAAGTTTTGCGCTTGACCGGACTTCGAGATCGGCTTATCAATGGGCTTGTCAGGGAGGTTCCCCTGATTCACCTGACCGGACATCGCGATCTTCGGCTGCCCCATATCGCCAGTTTTGCTGTGGAGTTCGTAGATGGGGAGGCGCTTGTTAAAACCTTAGAGAAAAAGGGTGTGTTTGCCGCAAGCGGGTCTTCCTGCAGTTCCGATGCCTTAAAAATCTCACCGGTGTTAACGGCAATCGGGCTTGCCCCGAACATCGCACAGGGAGGGATCGTCTTCAGTCTGGGTCTTCAGACGACCGAGACAGAGATCGATACCGTGCTATCGTTTTTTCCCATGTGTGTCGAAGAGATACGCGCTGTGTCCCCTCTTTATGTCCGCCCGTCGCGAGAGAGGACTTAAGTGAGGACTTTTAATTGATTGCCGCCGATCAAACACTCGATACGCTGGGGCTCTTCTGCCCTATTCCTGTCATCCTCGCATCCAAGAAGATCAAACAGATGGCCTTGGGACAGATATTGGAACTTCTTTCAGATGATGAAGGGATCAAGAAAGACATGCCCGCCTGGTGCAGAAACAGCGGGAATGAATTCCTGGAATTTCTCCAAGAGGGAAATGTTTATAAGGTCTACGTCCGAAAAAAGAAATAAGACCCGCTCGCGCAGTTTTCGAACGACTTATGTTAATGATGGGCTACGTTCCGGTTAGTCTGTTAAAAAGAGCCGATCGTAGAGCAGGGAAGCGGCTCCTCCCCCGATGAACGGTCCGACGATATACATCCATAGGTAGGAAAGGTCTGCCGCTGCCAGCGCGGACCCGAATGTGCGGGCCGGATTCATCGAAGCGCCGGTCAGCGCCCCACCCATTAAAATGTCCATCGCCAGAACAGAACCGATTGCGATCCCGACGGCGTTTCCGTTGCGTCCAGCCACGGCAGAGCCGAACACAGCGGTGACGAGGAAGAACGTCAAAATCGCTTCGACCACAATTGTTTTCAGAGGGTCAGTCATGGTCAAGCTTCCGACGGTTGCGCCGAAGTTGCTGTCTGTTCCAAACAGATAGAAGAGCAAAAGCCCTGCAAGGGAAGCCCCTCCGAATTGGAAAATCCAATAGGTGAGGGCCTTTGTCCAGTCAATAACTCCAACGAGGGCCAAGGAAAACGTGACGGCGGGATTTACATGCGCTCCGGAGACAGCACCCCAGGCGTAAACAATGACCATCAGGGCAATCCCGTGTGCCAAGGCCACGGCCACGATTCCTCCTCCATTGGTGGAAGCAAGTGCGCCGGCGCCGGCGCCAATAAAAACGAGCGTAAAGGTTCCGACCCATTCTGCGATGAGGGGCCTCAAATCACTTTTCATTTTTCTGTCTCCTTCGGGTTATAGCCGTCTGTTAGGCTTAAATTCGTCTGTTTGGCTTAAATTAAGGGATTGCTACAAAAATACCCAGAATAAATATTAAATTTACGCAGGATTGTCAAGGTTTTGTATTATATGAGTGATGTCCCCCAAAACCGGATATTTTTCGCTACGGACCGTTCTTTTCATCGCCTGAATAAATATTCCAGAGGACAGGAAGAACAATCGGGCCGGATCTTGCAAAACGACTTCCCCGTTTTCACAATGAGCGCATGGTATTCGTTAAACAGTTGCGTCTTCTGTGGCAGACGGTGCATAAAAAAGTCCTGTATGTCATGATAATCCCCCTTGCCATCCATAAAACCGTGCCGGCTAAAAATCCGGCGGGTATAGGCATCCACCACGAAAACAGGAAAATGTCCGGCATACAACAGGATCGAATCAGCGGTCTCCGGGCCAACACCTTTTACACCCAGAAGCTTCTCCCGTAACGTCTTCCCATTTTCAGAAAACATTCGGGTCAGCGATCCTCCATATTCTTTAAAAATAAATTCGGTCAGGGCCTTAAGGCGTCTCGCCTTGACATTAAAGAAGCCGCAGGGACGTATCATGCGTGCCAACGTCTTCTCCGGAAGACGACGCATCGCAAGCGGTGTCAAAAGGCCTTGCTTGCGCAACGGGACAAGCGCCTTTTCAACATTGCTCCACGCGGTATTTTGAGTTAAGACAGCGCCGACCATCATTTCAAAAGGAGTTTGAGCGGGCCACCAATACTGGGGACCAAAGTGCTTATAAAGCCTCTGATAGATTTCCATGAGTTCTGAATGCATGATTCACCCCGAAGACGGCCTGCTAGCACACCGTAGACCATTTACACAGATGAGAGGACGTAGCTATTAGCCGGTCACTTCAGTAATTGACGGAAACTTGTCCCCTTGGCAATGCTGCGGCGTTAGGAGACAAGCGGTTCATTCGGTTTTACGATTTCGGCCGGCAATGCATTGGAAGGCACAACCATTTTACGGGCATGATACGTCCACAAGACAAAAGCGGCCATGCACCAAAAGATCACCACATTCAGACAAATCATACCGATGGCGTAGGAAAGGCTCGGGGTATGGGCCCAGGGGGTCACGTCTTCCATGATTTCCGTGATGTGCCAGGAGAGCCGCACGGAGGAGCGGATATATCCCATCAGCGACATGGTTACGGTAATCAAAAAGGCCAGGACAAAAAGGGCCACCGCGCCGGGTATGGGGAGTTTTCCCCACTCGGTTGGGACAGGCGTCTGGGCGCGCCGAAGCATGGCCCAATTTAAACCACCCCCGATCAATAGAGTGCTGATCGCGGAAACAAATTGCGGCAAGGCGAGTCCGACACGCACATTCGCCGGAACATAATGGCCATAAATACCGAGCGCGATAATGTTGAACTCGGCGCCCACAAACAGGGCTATCAGGGCGATATTGCCGTACCTGCTCCACCCAACGGAGACGACCTTATTGCACCGTTGAAAAATCATAAAGGAGAGTCCAAAGGCTAAAATCATCGTGTTGATCGCAGTATTCTTTGCCGCCATGGTTCCATAATTTCCAACCACCGGATGTTGTGCCCCCCCCATCGCGGTCAACTCTCCCTGACTGGCCGGTACCGTGTGAGGGGTGCTCCAGATCATGAAAGAGACACAGAGGATCATCAACAGATATTTGGCGAAATACTGATACCGCTCTGCCCCCTTCATGCGCGCCATTCCCTGCCAGAGGTAATACGTCACCGTCATGAAAATTAACCCGATTAACATCGCCTGAATAACAAATGGCCAACTTAACTTTCCCCCCATTAAGGTCATTCCCATCCTCTGCCGGAAGACAAAAACCACTTTCGCAAACCAGTATCCTGCAAAGGGGAGGAAGAAAAGGTTGACGATGGCGATCATGATGGACACATGACCCATCCAGTCATAATGGGCCTTTTTTTCAGAATCAGTCGTTGTTAAAAACCGATACGCGGCGTAGGCGGCAATGACCGCGCCGCTAAACATAATGCTCGCCAGAATCCGGTGTACATTCAGTGGACGCCAAAACGGCGTCTGCACCATGGTCCAAATATTTCCGAGGGAGCGTCCCTCTCCATCCACCCCCGCCGGAGACATCATAAACGACATCCATGCGTTGGCCAATGCGATAATGACAACCCCGTTGGTTACGGTCAGAAGCCCCAGACTTAAATGATGCCACTTATATTCCCCCCGCCTCCATCGGTCCCACGTGAGCGCGTACGCATAAAGCAAAACACTCTCCAGAAGGAAGCAAAGGGCATACAGATAGAGCACCGGTTTAAACAGTTGGGACATGTACCCGAAAAATTGCGCATACATCAAAAGGAACGCGGCTAAGAGGGCAACGCCCATGAAAATGGTCCACGGGTAGAACGGAAGCCCGATCATCATGATCTCCCGGGCGAGAGAATCTTGTTTCAACGACGATTCCGGGTTCTCTTTACGACGAAGGTGGCCGAACAACTCCAGCATCCAGGCAATCATGGGAACGCCAAGGATAAAGCTTCCGAGGAAGAAATGTTGCTGGATGAACACCCAAAGGAGGGATCGGTTATCCATCGTCGCACCGTAACTTTCCGGATAGCGGAGACGAGGAGCGGAAGGCCCAACGGCGGGCGTATTCGTTTTGTGATTGATCTCTTTCGAAACCTCAAACGGGGCCGCTTGAGAATCGGCCACGCCATGGGCAAATCCAACGGGGAAAATAACGGAAAGAGAAACCAGCGCCATCACGAACAGATACAGGGTAAAATCCGCACGACGAATTTTAGAAAAGAGGTCGCTCATGAGAACCGTTGCGTTAAGCAGATCGCCACCGTAGAGAGGCTTAGGCTGGATAGATGATGTAGCGTCCTTCAGCAAAACTTCGGTCGTAATACGCCTCATCAAAAACAAAGGTATGGGTCGCTTCGTCAAAATCTTTAATCTTGGGCATGACCAGATGGCGGTCTTTTAGGCACCCATACTCAATATGTTCTTGTACATCATCGGGAAAGTGGTAGAAGATGCTGTTGATTTCAATCCCTTCTTCGGTGCAGAGGAAACAGCGCCCTGAACCTTTAATATGCTGACAATCATCCACAATGGCGAGTGCGTCTTCTTGGGAGGCTAAGCCCTCTTCCAGTAATTCCAGTCTTCGCGTGATGCGCCCCGTTCCCGCCTTGCATGAGGTGCACTGGCCGCACGATTCAATGGCCAAAAACCTTGAGAAGTTCAGACCGGCCTTAAGGATGCAAGCGGTATTGTCATAGACGATAAATCCTCCTGAACCGAGGCCGGAGGGAATTTTACGCATGGAGCCAAAATCAAGCGGGGTATCGAGCTTGCTTTCAGGGATGACCGCGTTCGTCGGACCGGAGAAAACCGCCTTCACATTACGATCAAGCCGCGTTTCGCCGCCATACACCTCAATGAGGGTTCTCAAAGGGGTTCCCATGGGGAGTTCGTAGATACCCGGCCGATTGACATCACCCGTTAGTGTGAAAATCATCGTTCCGGGGGTATCGGCCGTGCCGATCGATTTAAACCAGTCGGCGCCGCGCTGGATAATATGGGGAACGGTTGAGAGCGTTTCAACATTATTCACAACGGTCGGCTGGCCCCAGAGACCGTAGTCCACCGGGATCATTCCTTTGGCGCGGGGCCACGCCGGTTTCCCTTCAATCACCTCCAACATGGCGCGGTCCTCGCCTAAAAGATAAGAGTCCGGCCCCAAACATATCTCAAGGGGAATATCGCGACCCGTACCCATTACATTTTCTCCGAGATAACCGGCCGCTGCACATTCTTGAATCGCCCGCTCCAAAATCGCAACCTCGGTCTTGAATATTTCCTTGATGCAAATAATATTTCGGGCGGTTCCAATGGCGTAAGAGGCAATCGCCATCCCTTCGATCAGCATATAAGGGTTCTTCTTAATCAGATAACGGTCTTTGTACGTTCCCGGTTCCCCTTCAGAGGCATTACAGACGAGACACTTTCTTGCCGGAATACCGAGTGTGTCGACCTCTTTTTTATAGACCCCATCCCACTTGATTCCGGTAGGGAAGCCAGCCCCGCCGCGACCTCTTAAGCCGGAGCGCTTGATCTCCTCAATAATCCCCATCGGGGTCATGCCGAAGGCCTTTTTAAGCGCCTGGAAGCCGCCTCGTGCCAGATAATCGTCCAGCGTTTTTAGGGGTTCCTCATGTGTTAGCAGAACTTTTTGGTCCATCGTCCACCCTCGCAAATTATAAGTTGCGATTATACCCAAACTACAACAAAAAAGACAACCTATCTTTACATGCCGGAAACCTGACTTTCCGTAACGATGCGCGACTTCTCTCTTGTCTCCCCCAAAACAGACGCATCGGGAGGCAATCTCCTGGCTACCTTTTAACGATACTCGGGTGTGTGAGGTGATGTAAAATCTTGTGTGTAAAATAAGGAGAGGGTGTAAGCTGGTTTTTCTGGCAAGAGAAACCTGAACCTTAAGGAAGGAGCTTA
>SBBT01000098.1 GCA_005239595.1 Candidatus Troglogloeales bacterium
GTAATTCATGCGGTCCTAGAGCAAAATCCAGAAATTCTGTCGGCCAGGCAAAAGGCAAAAGCCGCACAGGAGAAAATCCCCCAGGAGACCGCCCTTAAAGACCCAGAAGCGGGTGTGGTGCAATGGTCCATTCCTTCAAACTTTAACATTACAGAGGCCGATGAGACATGGTTTTCCCTTTCCCAAACCTTTCCGTTCCCCGGAAAACTGGGGCAGCGAAAAAAAATGGCCCTGATTGAAGCAGCGCTGGCCGCGGAAGAAGCACGCGAAGTGGCGCGAAGGGTGGTTTCCCAGGCCAAGAAAAGCTATTACGACCTCTTTTTCGCGGAGAAGGCATTGGAAACCATTCATGAACAAGTTTCACTTGCTAAAAAGTTCTCAAAGATCGCCCAGGAGAAGTTTGCCGTCGGCGAGGTCGGTCAACAGGATCTCTTACGCGCAGAGATTGCCTTACTCGATCTTTCCAATATGCGCGCCTCTTTGGAACAAGAACGCACACTTGCCATCGCCCATCTCCATACGGCCATGAACCGTCCCCAGCCGTCATCACTCGGTACGCCGCACATTCCGGAAATTCCAATGTTTGAGCCCCAGGAAGAGCTCCTGCAAGAAGCGGTTTTAAACTCTTCCAGAATTCGTATCCATGCCCTTTCCATTCAACATCGGAAGGAGGCGGTTTCTTTGGCAAAACAGGATTACCTTCCCGACCTGATGGCGGAAGTGGCCTATTGGCAGGTTCATGCCGGTCCGAACCGATGGATGGCCTCACTTAAAATCAATCTCCCATGGCTTAATCGGAATAAATATCAATCCAAGCTCCGCGAGAGTGAGGCCGAAGTCGCACGCGCGCAATTCGATCATCAGGCCGCTCTGAATGAGGGCCACTTCATCATAAAGGATCTGCTCACAAAATATAGGGCGGGAAAACGGATTGCAACGCTCTACGAAGGGGGCATCCTTCCCCTGGCCC
Source organism: Candidatus Troglogloeales bacterium (assembly GCA_005239595.1). Taxonomy (GTDB): domain Bacteria; phylum Nitrospirota; class Nitrospiria; order SBBL01; family SBBT01; genus SBBT01. The sequence goes on from SBBT01000098.1 coordinate 971, forward strand.
GGCAATCTCTGGAATCGGCCGCTGCGGGATACCAAACAAAAAAGAACGACTTCCTCACCTTAATCGCAGCCCAAAAGGATCTGACAGAATTTGAGCTGGCCTATTATCGCGCACTGATCAACATGCGAAAAAGCGAGGCGGAGATTGAAGCGGTGATTGGAAAGGCCTTGGAGTAATCAGGAGGTTACTATGGACCGCCTCGGGAAAAAGAGGAAAGTGATCGGCGCCCTGTTATTGGTTATCAGCTTGGTTATGGGCGTGGTTGCGGCCTATCTTTTCTCGCGACAATCGGCCACTGAAGAGAAAAAGGATCTGCCTGAAAGGAGGGAACTCGCAACCATGGGAGACATGGAAATGGGAGTTAATGAGACGGGGCAGGCCACCACGATGCTCACCCCGGAGGGGAAGGCATTGATTGGTCTGAAAACCACCGAGGCAAAAGAAGGTGCGGCGGTAAAGGTGATACGCGCCGTTGGAAAGGTGGCCTACGACGAACGCAGGCTGGCCCAGATTAACACCCGTGTGGAAGGATGGATAGAGGCTCTCTTTGTCAATTTCACGGGACAGGAGGTCAAGAAGGGAGAACCGCTTTTTACCTTCTACTCCCCTGATCTCGTTTCGACCCAACAGGAGTACCTGTTGGCCCGAAAAAGCCAGCAGGGCTTAGGCTCAAGCCCCATGTCGGATGTGAGACAGATCGGTGAGACGCTGGTTTCATCCGCAAAAACGCGGCTTCTTCTCTGGAATATAACGGAGGCGCAGATCAAAGAGCTTGAGATCCGTGGAACACCGGAGACCTACATGACCATCCATGCCCCGATCTCCGGGATCGTCACGAAAAAAGAGGGGATCGCTGGCATGCATGTCCTTCCCGGAATGGCGCTTTATGAAATTGTCGATCTTTCAAGCCTTTGGGTACTGGCAGATATCTATGAACAGGATCTCTCTTTCATCAGAAAAGGGGTTTCCGCCCAGGTGACTGTCGCCGCCTTGCCCGGCGAGATATTTAAAGGACGCGTCACGTTTGTCGATCCATTTTTGAATCCCCAGACACGGACAGCACGGGTACGGCTGGAACTTGTCAACCCTGGTTTAAGATTAAAACCCGAAATGTTCGCCCAGGTCGAATTTCATGCCAAAGTGGGAAAAGGGCTCTTGGTACCGGAATCAGCCGTTCTTGATTCGGGCCTGCGCCAGCTCGTCTTTGTAGACAAGGGTATGGAGATGTATGAGCCGAGAGAGGTTCAGGCACGTCGGATTAACGGTCAATCTCTGGTATCGAAAGGGCTGATAAAAGGGGAACGGGTCGTCACCTCGGCAAATTTTTTGATCGATTCTGAAAGCAAGTTGATGGCATCGTCCGACATGATGGGTTCTCTCGGCATGGGAGGGATCCGGATGGAACAGGCCAAGATGGGAGAGATGGAGATGGGCGGTATGAAAATGGCGGCTAAGACGGGAGAGACAAAAGGGGTTAAAGGCCCCCAGACCCGGAAAGCAGGAACCCTACTGTTGACCCTGTCGACCGAACCTTCTCCGCCGATTGACAGTGCAAACCTCCTTCGGCTGAAGGTGCTCGACCTCTCTGGAAAACAGGTGAAAGAGGTCTTTTTTTCTTACACCATGCCGATGCCTGGGATGAAAGAGGTTAAAGTTCCCGCATCGTTTACGGGCGACCAATTTGAGGCAAAAGTAAAATTCGGGATGCCTGGCATTTGGGAGGTTACCGTTTTTGTCACGCCTGCCGGGAAACCGGAAATTCGGGAGAAATTTATTCTGGATGTCGTCAGTGAAATGGAAGAGACAGGGAATCTCCGTTGATCGAAAAAATCATCGAATACTCCGCCAGGAATAAATTCCTGACGATCACGCTCACCCTTTTTCTGCTGGTCTGGGCCCTTTTTGCGATAAGGCGCATACCACTCGATGCCATTCCCGACCTCTCCGACGCGCAGGTCATTATTTTTACGGAATGGCCCGGCAGAAGCCCCACCCTCATTGAAGACCAGATCACCTATCCCATTATTACCTCGTTGATTTCAGCTCCCAAGGTGAAGGGTGTGCGCGGCCAGTCGATGCTCGGCCTCTCTTTTGTCTATGTCATATTCGAGGACGGCACCGATCTCTATTGGGCTCGAAGCCGCGTATTGGAATATATGCAGGGGGTTTCTGGAAAATTGCCGGAAGGGGTTGCTCCCACGCTTGGCCCGGACGCCACTGGTGTCGGCTGGATCTTTCAATATGCCCTGGTCGATGAATCGGGGAGACACGACCTCGCCGCGCTTCGCTCCTTTCAAGATTGGACCCTACGCTACTGGCTCCAGTCTGTTCCCGGCGTGGCCGAGGTAGCATCGATCGGTGGGTTCGTCAAACAATATCAGGTGAACATCGATCCGAATAAACTGGCCGCCTTTCGCATTCCGCTCAATCATCTCATCATGGCCATCCGGGCAAGCAACAACGACGTGGGCGGCCGGGTGATTGAACAGGGTGGCCGGGAATATGTGGTGAGGGGACTAGGCTACCTTAAGTCGCTGGAAGATATACGGATCATCCCCATCGGAACCGATGCGAAGGGAACACCGATACGGGTTGAAGACGTGGCGACGGTTACCATCGGTCCGGATATTCGACGCGGCGTCGCCGAGATGGACGGAAAAGGAGAGGTGATCGGCGGAATCATTGTGATGCGGTATGGGGAAAACGCCCTCAACGTCATCAAGGGCGTAAAAGAAAAAATAAAGGAGATTACGCCGTCCCTCCCTCCAGGGGTAAAGATCGTCGCCACCTATGACCGATCCGACCTGATCGGGCAGGCCATTGACACCTTAAAACAGACCCTGACCGAGGAGCTGGTCATCGTCAGCCTCGTGATATTCCTCTTCCTCTGGCATATCCCGAGTGCGGCCATTCCCATTATGACCATCCCGATCGCCGTTCTGTTGTCATTTATCCCGATGTACTATTTAGGCTTGACCTCGAATATCATGTCGTTGGCCGGGATCGCGATCTCCATCGGGGTCATAGTCGACGGGGCGATTGTTCAGGTGGAGAACGCATACAGAAAACTCGAGCGCGCCCAACAGGATGGCGCAACAAAGCTGCCGAGGGAAATCCGCTTGCAGGCGATCAAAGAGGTGGGACCCTCCATCTTCTTCGCCCTCCTGGTCGTGGCCGTCTCTTTTATCCCGATTTTTACGCTCGAAGCCCAGGAAGGACGGCTCTTTAAACCGCTCGGGTTCACCAAAACCATGGTGATGGCCGTCGCTGCGATCCTTTCGATCACGCTGACTCCGGCCATCATGATGCTGTTTGCGCAGAAGGCGTTTCTGGGAATTCGCCCAGGATGGCTGCAATCGATGACAAATCATCTCCTGGTTGGGAAATATTATCCGGAAGAGCGGCACCCGATGAGCCGGCTGTTGATGTGGGCCTATCAACCGCTTCTTGAGTTTGTTCTGCGCCATCGAAAATTGGTACTGATCGCCGCCCTAATTGCCGTTCTTTCCACCGTTCCGGTCTATCTTCGCCTCGGCTCGGAATTTATGCCTCCTCTCAATGAGGGAACCATTCTCTATATGCCGACCACCCTGCCGGGAATTTCGATCACGGAGGCCACCCGGATTCTTCGCCTCCAGGACAAAATACTCAAAGAATTCCCAGAGGTTTTATCCGTCTTCGGAAAGATCGGAGAGGCGAAGAC
>SBBT01000195.1 GCA_005239595.1 Candidatus Troglogloeales bacterium
CATTGATTATGTGGTGGTGAAGATGCCGCGATTCGCGTTTGAAAAATTTCCAACGGCCGATTCCACGCTGACGATTAAGATGAAATCCGTGGGCGAGGTCATGGCGATTGGACGCAACTTTAAGGAGGCACTTCAAAAGGCCAGCCGGTCACTCGAAACGGGGCAGACGAATGTTAGTGTTTCCCATCCTCTCATACCGCTCACATACAATTGGCTCTTGAAAGTTGCAGAAGGATTTTGCTCTTTCCCGCCTTCTACTGTAGAGGCTCTGGCGCGAGAGACCTGTATTGACCCGTGGTTTTTGCAGCAGATGAAAGAGATCACCAATGAAACGAAAACGAAGAATAATCCACGCTCCGTCTATAAAAGAGTGGATACCTGTGGCGCAGAGTTTGAAGCACATACCCCTTATTTTTATTCTACATACGATCAGGAATGCGAGGCCAATCCTACGCAACTGAAACCCGGTCAAAGAAAAGTGATTATATTGGGTTCCGGCCCCAACCGGATTGGACAAGGCGTGGAGTTTGATTATTGCTGTGTCCATGCCTCGTTGGCCATTCGAGAGATGGGACACGAAGCGATCATGGTGAATTGTAATCCCGAAACGGTCAGTACCGACTACGATATTTCCGATCGTCTTTATTTTGAGCCGCTGACCTTTGAAGACGTGATGAACATTGTCGAGACAGAAAAGCCGACCGATGTGATCGTTCAATTTGGCGGGCAAACGCCGTTAAAACTGGCAGCCGCCTTATCAAAGGCGGGGGTTCCCATTTCTGGAACCAATTACAAAAGTATTGATCGTGCGGAAAGTCGTGCCGAATTTAGCGCGCTTATCCAAGAACTTGATTTAAGACAGCCAGAAAACGGTCTTGCAAATAATCTGGATGAGGCACTGGTGATTGCAAAAAAAATAGGCTTTCCTGTTTTAATCCGTCCTTCTTATGTTTTGGGCGGCCGCGGAATGAAAATCGTCTATGATGAGGAAGACCTAAAGCGGCACATGAGCGATCTCAATTTCTTTGAGGTTCGCATTGATAGCGGCCATCCCGTTTTAATTGATCGGTATCTGGAGGATGCCGTTGAGGTGGACGTGGATGCCGTTTGCGATCAAGATAAAAATGTTTACATTGGCGGGATCATGGAACATATCGAAGAGGCGGGCGTCCATTCAGGCGACTCCGCGTGCTCCATTCCTCCTGTTTCACTTTCTGAGTCCATCTTAAAAGAAATTAGCGACTGGACCACGCGTCTCGCGAAAGCGCTGAATGTCATTGGTCTGATGAATGTTCAATATGCCATCAAGGAGAATAGGCTTTATGTTTTGGAGGTCAATCCGCGCGGGTCTCGAACCGTTCCGTTTGTCAGTAAGGCGACCGGTGTTCCGTTGGCCAAGATTGCGATGCGGGTGATTCTCGGCGAGAAAATTCCGAGCATGAAAATACTTTCGGATCGTCCACGGCTTAAACATATTGCCGTGAAGGAGGCGGTCTTCCCTTTTCTACGATTGGATGTGGACCCGGAATTAGGGCCTGAAATGAAATCCACCGGAGAGGTCATGGGGATTGATTCCGACTTTGGGATGGCTTACGCCAAGGCCCAGGCGGCTGCAGGCAATAAATTGCCGTTAGAAGGGACGGTTTTTCTGTCGGTAAAGAACCGGGATAAAGAACCGCTTTACGCAATTGCAAGGCGTCTTTTGCAGTTAGGATTTCGTTTAATTGCCACGCGGGGGACGGCCCAATATTTACGCGATCGCGGGATTGCCGTAGAGATGGTGAATAAGGTCAGAGAAGGCTCTCCGCATATTGTTGATTCCGTGCTGAAAGGGGAGATACATCTGGTGATTAATACGGGCGGAGGCCAAGCTTCTCCGCCGGACACGTGTTCGATTCGAAGAACGGTGCTTCAGGTTGGGATTCCTTACTTTACAACGATTGCCGGGGCAAAGGCGGCGGTAGAAGGAATTGTTTCTTTGAAAAAGGGAGAGATGACGGTGACATCTCTAAAAGAATACTATGGGGCGCACCTCTAAAAACCTACTGCGCGGCCAGACTGCTTTGTTGCGCGGTGCTCGGAATCCTCATGTACTAAACGTACACTACGGTTCCTGTGCGCCGTGCGCCTTGCATTCTGGTCGCTCGTGACGGTTTTTTAGAGGCGCGCCGGGGAGAGAAAAGTATGACAATACCAATGACTCGGAAAGGATATGAAAAAATCAAAGAGGAATTAAATCGCCTAAAGAAGGTGGAGCGTCCTCAAAATATTCTGGATATTGCGGAGGCGCGCGCGCATGGCGATCTTTCTGAAAACGCCGAATATGATGCCGCGAAAAACAGACAGGGTCATATTGAAGGGCGGATTAAAGAGTTAGAAGGAAAGCTCGCGGACGCGGAGGTTATTGATATTCGCAATCTCTCCAATGAGAAGGTTGTTTTTGGGACAACGGTTCATCTGATCCATGCCGAATCCGGTGAAGAAAAAAAATATGCGCTGGTGGGAACCGAGGAAGCCGATTTGAAAAATGGCCAAATTTCGGTGCAATCCCCGTTGGGCCGCTGTTTGATTGGGCATCAGGTTGGAGAGATGGTGAAGGTAGTGACGCCGGCAAAAACGGTAGAATACGAGATTGTAAAGATCACCGTTGAGTAGGTTGTAGGGGCGGGGTTGCCCCGCCCTAGGGGGCGAGGAAACCTCGCCCCTACCGTGCTACTCTCCGCGACCAACGGGAGCGGCAATATCGCAGGGGGCCGTTGCCCCCCGTTTCCACAAAGAAAACAAGGCCGGGTAGACCAATAACTCCAAGAGAAGTGAAGTGATGATCCCGCCGATCATCGGCGCGGCAATCCGTCTCATCGTATCCGCGCCCGAACCTTCCGCCCAGAGAATTGG
>SBBT01000190.1 GCA_005239595.1 Candidatus Troglogloeales bacterium
ACACGACACCTCCCCAGGCCACGCATTGAAGCACACGAGCGATGGCCAAAGCCCAAGGTCTCAGCCAGGCGATGATCCGTCGGATATGGAAGCAACACAACCTGAAGCCCCATTTGATCAAGACCTTCAAACTCAGCCGGGACAAACACTTTCTGGAAAGAATAACGGACCATATGTGTGTGCATAAAACATAACGTATACACAAAGGGCAAACGAGTCGCCCTGTTTGCAAGGCGGAGGAGTGCGCATGCCCTTTGGTATGTAAACGACGAGCAACGCAGCAAACAGGGATAAATCGGAAGCCCGACTGTATAGGTTATCTCTTTACAGGCCCTTAGCCTCTTTATGGGCCGCCACTTTCAGTCATAGCCCCTCTGTCAACAGCCTCCTGGATCCGACGCACTTCATTCAGAATTCCGATAAATTGGAGGCCAAGGGGTGTTAGGTGGTACTCCACATTAATGGGCGGTTTCTCACCAAAGACCGTGCGTTTCAGGATACCAAAGCGGAGCATCTTACGCAGGCGCTCGTTCATCACCTTCGCGGACAGCCCAGGGCAAGCCCGAAGATATGCACTGGGACGGCATTGACCATCAGCGCAAAGTTGCAGGAGGCGAACCGACCATTTGCACCCGACGATACTCTCGACCATTGAGGCGACGGAAATAGCGGGGCACTCCATGGTTTCGCTTCGCGCACGACCTGAAAATTTGCTTTGAGCCATCTTGTTGCTACCTTACCAAAAAGTACACTCTTGTCATTATTCTAAGGCTACTTCATATTAACGATGCGTGCACAACCACGCAATAAAAAACCACAAACCTAATTAGGAAAGGATATCCGTAATGCAAAATTCAGTGAACATTCCTGGCTACATTTACAGTACAAACAACGTAAAGCAAAGCCCTATCACGCTTGACGATTTCAATCTGATGAAAAAGAGTGTCCTATTTGGCGATGAGGATGTCAACGCCTTGCGCCTCTCGCATGACATTCTGAAGGAACAGGTCGAAGCGATTCTCGATGTCTGGTACGGATTCGTCGGTTCAAACCCACACCTGTTGGAATCGTTTACTAGCAAGAGTGACGGTAAACCACTCGGTGACTACCTAAGCGCAGTCCGCAAGCGCTTCGGGCAATGGATCCTCGATACAGCTGAAGCACAATACGATCAGAAGTGGCTTGACTACCAGCACGAGATCGGCCTCCGCCACCACCGCACAAAGAAAAACTGCACGGACGGTGCAGCCTCCACTGAGCATGTCCCGTTTCGGAACCTCTTCGCACTAATATTCCCAATCACGTTTACGCTTAAGCCCTTCCTTGCGAAGAAGGGACACTCTGCCAATGAGATCGAGAAAATGTACGCTGCATGGCTCAAGTCGTGCCTCCTGCAGGTAACGTTGTGGAGCTATCCGTATGTAAAGGACGGAGACTTCTGATAGAGCTTTTTGGATCGGTGTTCACGGTATGTTCTGTTCTTTCGGCTATCGAATACACTGGAGACAGCTTTTTGCACGGAAGCATTAGATACGGCGTTGGGACTGGGGTGCCCGGATATTTTAATACGGATCAGGGGTGCCAGTTTACCAGTCAGGATTTCACGGGGCGTCTTCTTCTTCGGGATATTCGAATCAGCATGAATGGGCGGGATCGTGCACTGGACAATATTTTTGTGGTACGACCCCGGCGAGGGAAGCAATCGTGACGGAGTGTAAAATACGAAGATGTTTATTTGAGGAGGTTATCAAACAATGAGCGAGGCGCAGGAGCTTACGCGCTATTTTTAATTCTACAACAACGAACGGTTTCACCAAGCACTCAACTATCTGACACCTAGGGAAGTTCATCTGCCCCTCCCCGATAAAAAGGATGGTCTTAAAATCGATTATTTGCTTTATTTTCATGATGTTATAGGACTTTCGTTCTCAGGCACTGCCTTTGGGTCTTTCTTCTCTCGTTTCCGTACACTGCCCATACTTGCCCTGTTCTCGTGTTTGGCAGAGCAAAGCTGGTTCCCATACACCGCCTTGGATTCCTGGATCTTTAGAGGCCCAATGCCTGGGCATGCTCCTCCTTGACCTTTCAGGGGCTTTACACTACAGCGCTCCACAGGCTTGCAAGCGATGCCTGCATAAAATTCTGTCGTGACGGAGTTATGGCAGGATTTTTTCCTCCTCCCACGCGTCCCCTTTCTACGGAATATCCCGGTAAATGCTTGCTTTTCTGGATGGCATCCCTGGAAACGGTTTGAGCCGGGGAGTTCTCCCATTCCAGGATGAGGATTTCACACCACAATGCCATAGATTTTCAAAGAGCTTGTACCCCCCGAGAACTTCGAGGTTGTGTTCTACCTCGTTCAGCCGTGGATTTCGCTGTTTTCATGCACGGCTGATGAGCTTCACTCTGTTCTCGTGCACGGCCTTTCGATCTGCCCCTCTTGAAGATGCTGCCGATCCGGTTTCACATCTTATGCACGCACTGACGGGTAACGCAGAGTTAGGTTCCTGGGGCGCTTCACCTGGTTGATTCTGGGGAAGAGTTGCTAAGAAAGAAGCCTCTCATGGCCGCGGTCGGCAATCCGCTCGAACATATCATCGAGGATGACGAAGAGGTCCCACTTGTCTTGGCTCACCCGACGTGCAGACTCAGCTATCACCGCTTCCTCAAGTTCAGGATTCCGTACGCCCTTCCACAATGTGTCCGATAGTGCAATCATCAGTTCCTCGAGCGTGCAGTCCATATCTTTCCATCTGGCGTGGGAGAGACACACTTTGGCAATGTTCGAATCGATGCCGACCTCCAGCAACATTCGCTCGCCTTCGGTTTCATGCTCGGCGCCAGATCCGAACATCTCGGCAGGAAATCGTATCTTGCCGATATCGTGCAGGACGACGCCGATTCGAAAGAAGTTCTCGTCGACAACGACTCTGAGTTTACGCATCTTCGCCAATAGATCCTCGGCGGCCTCGCCAACGAGTTCAACATGGCGTCGCAAATGCGGAGGAGCGCCAAGTGCTTGCAATAGCTGGGATGCCTCAGCCTGGTTTCTTGGATTCATGTTCCTCGGAACCTAACGACCCAACAGACTGTGTGAAAACTCCTTTTTAGTTATAAATATTCACTCTTGTCCACTACTGTCCAATAAACTTTTTTGCGACATAGCGGAAGTTATTGAAACAAGGGAATAATATGAACAATCCGCTTAGGAACGATTTGAATTTTGGAATGGGGCATAATCCTGGAATCATTCAGGAGGAAGCCCATGAACCAAGGATGTACGATTTTTTCACAGCGGATGGGTATC
>SBBT01000102.1 GCA_005239595.1 Candidatus Troglogloeales bacterium
ACGTGGCATGCCGACATTGAAGAGTTTCTAGAGCTGCGTAACAACACCGGCGACTCAGCACGGCGCACCCATAATCTCAACATCGCTAACTGGGTGCCCGATCTTTTCATGAAAAGGGTTGAGGAAGACGGCCTCTGGTCTTTGTTTGATCCCAAGGTTGTGCCACATTTTACAGATCTCTATGGAAAGGATTTTGAGTCGGCCTATTTTGATGCCGAGTCCAAGGGCCTCTTCGTCCGACAGGTAAAAGCGCGAGATCTCTACGGAAAGATGATGAAGACCTTGGCAGAAACAGGAAACGGCTGGATGACCTTTAAAGACAGTTGCAACGCCAAGGCAAACCAGACAGGGGAACCCAATAATGTGATTCATTCTTCAAACCTCTGCACCGAAATCGTGGAGGTAACATCGAACTGTGAAACGGCCGTCTGTAATCTCGGTTCGATCAATCTGGCGCGGTATCTCAATCAGGAGGGGCGTTTCGATTTTGAAAAACTGGCAACCAACGTGCGCATTGCGGTCACCTATCTGGATCGTGTCATTGACACAAATTTTTACCCGACCGATCATGCGGCCCAATCCAACAGGCGTTGGCGCCCGGTTGGACTGGGCCTGATGGGGCTTCAAGATCTTTTCTTTCAGCTGCGCCTTCCTTTCGATGCCCCCGATGCCAGATCTCTCTCGAAAAAGATACAGGAGGAGATCTATTTTCATGCCCTTTCCACCTCATGTGACCTCGCCTCCCAGCATGGTCCCCACCCCGCGTTTTCTGAAACCCGCGCCGCGAAAGGCCTGTTTCAATTTGAAGCGTGGGGTGTTGTGCCGGAAGAGATGACCCGATGGAACGCCTTACGGAAACGTATCATCAAAACGGGGCTGCGCAATTCATTACTTCTTGCGATTGCCCCAACCGCCACCATCGCCTCCATCGTCGGGGCGTATGAATGCATAGAGCCCCAGCTTTCAAACCTCTTTAAGCGTGAGACGCTGTCGGGCGACTTTCTGCAAATCAATCGCAACCTAGTTTCAGAGCTGAAGGCCCTCGGCCTCTGGAATGAGGAGATGCGGAACAAAATAAAGTTTGCCGAGGGGTCCATTCAAGCCATTGCGGAGATTCCGACTCAGATCAAAGAGATCTACCGAACCGTCTGGGAGATTCCGATGCGCTCCCTCATTGACATGGCGGCAGATCGCGGTCCCTTTATTGACCAAGGGCAGTCACTCAACCTTTTCATCGAAAACCCGAACATTGGGAAACTCTCGTCGATGTATATGTACGCGTGGAAGAGCGGGCTTAAGACCACCTATTACTTACGATCCCGACCCGCCACACGGATTGCCAAGGCGACCGTCTCGACAACAGAAGAACTGGTTTCCTGTTCTCTTGACAAGCCTGAAGAATGCGAGGCCTGCCAGTAAGAATAAGAAGGGTTGGTTCCAATAGGCTGCTCCACCGCCCTGTTCCAGGATTCGTAGCGCTTTGCGTCGTAAATTCTTTAGGTAGCCTTGCCGTCCACGCACGTTTTCCAGAAATCTGCTTAGAGTTCTAGTGAGATAGGATATCCTCGACGGCGTTTATATGGACAAGATTGTTATTAGTGATATTATGTTTTTGGGTCACTGTGGTGTCAGCAAAGAAGAACAGCTGGTGGGACAACAGCTCTCGGTTGATGTTGAATTAAACTGTAATCTTACACAGGCAATCTATTCTGACCGCCTTCAAGATACGGTCGATTATGCCAGGCTTTCAAGGGAGATTCAGGCGATTGGCAAGGAGAGCGTTTTTCAGCTGATAGAATCTCTTGCAGAAAAGATCGCGAAGAAGCTATTGGAAGACCAGAGAATCGAATCGGTGTTGGTTCGTGTGAAGAAGCCCCATCCACCTTGCGAGGCGATTCAGGGCGCGGTTGCGATCGAACTACATCGCAGGCGTTGAGCTTGTATACGGCGTGTTAATCAACGGGAGTCAGGACAAGGGCCGAGATCGGAGTCCCGCCCACCAGGTGTTCCTGGACGATCTGTCCGATTTTCTCCTTTTCAGCATGGCCGTACCAGACCCCCTCCGGATAGACCACCATGTTCGGCCCATTTCCACATTGACCCAAACATCGGCAGAGCGTTACCCGAACTTTTGTATGTAGATTCCGATCTCCCAGAACAGCTTGGAGCGATTGCAGTGTCTCCTCCGCCCCCTGCTGACTACAAGTAGGTCCCGTACATAAAAAAAGATGGGTCTTCATCTTATCAAACCCAGATACGATGGCAGATCATACCGCCCTTCCCCTCCTTTTTTCAATGGTTCCATAGGAACCCTAGAATTCTCCTGTCTATTGACCCCTATAGAGGCAGTTGACATTATTTCCCTCCAAGTGCATACAAATTTAGTATATTATTGTGTTGCGTAAGTTATGCGCGTGGAATCTCTGGAAAATCACGAAGAAGGCCGGGTGGCTTCCATGACCGGATGGGGGTCGATTTCTCTCTGGTAAGCATCCCGCCGGGCCGCCCCTTTGGGTGGAGAGGCCCTCATCGTGGATCATTTAAATCCTGTCTGTTACGAGCGGCCCAGCGCTGCCTTAAAAGATGCAATACGGGTTGCAGGATTACCGAAGGAATTCTCTCGGGCATTGTGATTTACGGTCCCAAATGCTAGCCTACGCTGATTGAAAATTTTGCTATAATCGTGAATCCGGCATCTTTGTGTTTTCGGGGGCACACCCCTACATTGATAGAAATGACTGCCACACCAATCATCATTTCGGAATTGCAGCGCGGGACCAGGGAGCCCGCCCGGATCTCGCGCGTAACCTTTGTCGGGAGAACATGTTAAGCGGAATACTCCTGTTCCATCATGCCGAGGCGATGGTCATCGAAAACACCTGTTGTGACAACCAACAATGGGGATTTATGACAATTCCTGAATGCCGAACTTCGCCTAACCACGACGAGCTTGTGTTCGTCAACACCTTTACCCAAAATCCAAATGGCCCCGTGAAGGTAACGGAAGAACCGCTTGCTGAAATCGGCCCTTAAAAAAAGGATGTCATGCTCATTGATACCCATACCCACATTGCCGATCCTGAATTCGATATCGATCGAGAAGTCGTGATAGAACGGGCCCTCTCGGCCAACGTACAAAAAATGATTCTCATCGGTACGGACCTTGCGTCGAGCAAAAGAGCCGTCGCGCTGGCCGAACGGTATCCCTTCCTTTTTGCCACGGTCGGCCTCCATCCTCACGAAAGCCACGTCATGAACGAAACGCTCCTGATCTCTCTCAAATCCCTATGTGGACATCCCAAGGTAGTCGGCTGCGGAGAGATGGGGCTTGACTATCACTACCATCACGCGACGCAAGAGGATCAACGTCACGCCTTCGTGGCACAGATTCGCCTTGCGAAAGAGAAGCGGCTTCCACTGATTGTTCACTCGAGAGAGGCATGGGAGGAGATGTTTGACTATTTGGAACAGGAACAGGTCCAAACACATGCCAAAGAGGTGGGCGCTGTTTTCCACTGTTTTACGGGGGACAAAAAAGTGGCAGAACGCGCCATCGACCTCGGTTTTTACATATCTTTTTCAGGAATCGTCACGTTTCCGAAGGCGGCAGATCTTCAGGAAATCGCCTCAACGATGCCTATTGAAAAAATGCTTATTGAAACAGACGCACCCTATCTCGCCCCCCAAGGTTTTAGAGGAAAACGAAATGAACCGGCCTATGTGAGGGTCGTTGCGGAAAAAATTGCGGCGCTTCGCTCTTGTTCTCTTGAAGAAATTGCTGTCCAGACATCGCAAAATGCGATTAGGCTGTTTGGACTATCAGGTTGTTGAAAGACTCTCCTTTTTAAGGTTCAGAATAGATTCCGACATGGGATAATACTGAAAACTTTTCATTAAGGGGGTATTCTCCATGCGAGGGATTCCCGACAGGCAGATGACCATGTTTTCGTCGGTTTCGCCCGAACAACGGGTTTTCCTGA
>SBBT01000213.1 GCA_005239595.1 Candidatus Troglogloeales bacterium
GGCAGAGCGGGGAGCCCCGACGCTGGCGGCAGGGGCGGGGCTGAGGCGGAATGCAGGGGTGAGTGCCTGAATGAAGAGAAGGCACGAAAGCCGCCGACCTGTCAGGGATGCATGGCCTTAGCCAATGCAAGGCGGCGGCCCTGCCCGCCGATGGCCTGCGGCCAGGCAGGGGGGGCTCGTTGCCCGAAGTGATAGCGCAGGGCAACAACCAAACGTTGCGAAGCGCCCCCTCCCATTCTCGCGCAAATTCACTTTGGTGGAGCTGGGGGGGATCGAACCCCCGACCTCCTGATTGCGAACCAGGCGCTCTCCCAGCTGAGCTACAGCCCCAAAAACAAACGAGATGAAACTAAATCATCGCCCCTTGATTGTCAATTGGTAGACAGAAAGTTGCAGACCATTTTATTACTGACTCAGATTCAAGGACTCTGTAACATATAGGCTTCATGAATCTCTGTGGCTTTAAGCCCCTGGCGTGTCGCGCCCCCAGGGATATAAATCATTCCATTATAAAATCCCGCGCCGATGCCATGACGGGGTGTTTTCATGAACACATCCACCCGCCATCGACCTTTTACCGGGTCATATATTTCTGTCTCATAAATAAGTCCATCGCTGCGGTGAAGATTCCCTTCGCCGCCAAAGGTGTAAACCTGGCCGCCCATATTCACGGCCGCAAATCCGGAGCGGGGGGTTGGGATTGAAGCCACCGCTGACCAAACCTGCCGGCCAACATCATACCGTTCCACTTCAGAAAGATTCATCCCATCCTTGCGGCCGCTGATGGCGATGATATCGGGAATGGCCACTGCAGCCAGATGATCCCGCCGCGTCGGCATGGGGGGAAGCGAAGACCACCGATCTTGTGCTACATCGTAAACAGCAAAATCGGAGACAGAGTGTCCATCTCTAAAACCCCCGACCGCATAAATCTCTTTTTGGTATACCGCAACCGCCAGGGCCCCTCGTCGTGTCGGCATCGGGGCGCGTAGCCGCCACTGCCCGGATGCTGGATAATAGGCCCAGACAAGATTCGTCGCAAACTCAAAAGATGAACCCTCAAAACCGCCCACGAGGTAGAGAACCCCTTCCACGTCTGCCGCGGCAGCATGATGCAGGGGAAGCGGAAGCGCCTGCACGAAAGACCACCGATTGGCGTCGGGATGATAGACCTCCACCGTCCTCAATCCCTGACCCTCTTTATCAAGACCGCCCACCGCGTAGATTTTTCCACCTACCGCCACAACGCCCATTTCCTGCCGAGGCGACCGCAACGGCGCAAGCGACACCCATTTCGATCTTTTTTGAGAACAGGCCGGCAGGATTAGAAACAGCATACAAAAAATAAACACCAGTCTGCGCCTGCTATTCATGAATTGATACCTTTCTCCCCTCTATTCTTAATTTTCCATCTGCGTAAAGCTGAAGCATGCATGGGAAAAGCCGATGCTCCTGCTCTAAAATTCGCGCCGAAAGGGACTCCTCCGTATCTCCTTCTAAAACAGGAACAGCAGTCTGGGCCACAATCGGTCCGTGGTCGACCTCCTCGTCGACAAAATGGACGGTACAACCGGATACCTTTACGCCATACGCCAGGGCCTGGGCCTGGGCATGAAGACCGGGGAAGGCCGGAAGGAGGCTGGGATGGATATTGATGATCCGATTGCGATAAGGCCCAATCAATGCAGGTGTCAGGAGACGCATATAACCGGCCAGCACGACTAACTCAACCTGATGGGCCTTGAGCACCTGAACCAATGCGGCATCATAATCCGATCGGGAAGCATAGAGAGAAGGATCGATAAATACGTCCGGAATCGGCAAGGATCGGGCCCGTGCTAACGCTTCCGCCTCTTTATGGTTGCTGATCACCACACCGACCTCTGCTCTTAACTGACCATGCCGGATCGCATCTAAAATCGCCTGTAAATTGCTGCCGCGGCCGGAGGCAAGCACCCCTAACATCAGCCTAGACATAGACGACCTTCCGATCTCCCCGTATGACTTCTCCAACGACATACGCCTCTTGTCGTAACCGTTTTAGATAGGATAACGCCGGTTTAAGTTCCTTTCCGGAAACGATCAGGATCATTCCGATTCCCATATTAAAATCGGCATACATCTGTGCCTCGTCCAGCTCTCCGTATTGCCGCATTACCGTAAAAATGGGTGGAACATTCCAGCAGCCACGATCCACCTTCGCTGCAGTTCCATTAGGAAGAATCCTGGGAAGATTTCCGGTAATTCCCCCTCCCGTAATATGCGCCATTCCCTTCACGGAAACTTTTTGGATCATCTTTAAAACCGTTTTGGCATAAATGATCGTCGGTGTCAGGAGTTCCTCTCCGAGGGGCCGCGCAAGTCCCGATGGCCGATCCGCGATGGTTAATCCCGCCTTCTCAAAGAAAATCTTTCTGGCCAAGGAAAAACCGTTGCTATGAAGCCCAGACGAGGCAAGACCGATCAGCATATCACCCTGACGTATGCCGGTGCCGTTGATAATCTTCTTTCGCTCGACCACGCCGACCGAAAATCCCGCAAGGTCATAATCGCCATCTTCATAGAATGAGGGCATCTCCGCCGTTTCTCCGCCGATCAGGGCGCAGCCGGCCTGCCGACACCCTTCCACAATCCCCTCCATCACTTTAAGCGCCCTCTCGGGAAACAGCTTCCCGGTTGCGAAGTAATCGAGGAAGAAAAGCGGTTCCGCGCCGGTTACCACCACGTCATTGACACACATCGCCACGAGATCGATGCCGATCGTGTCATGACGGCCGGTTAGGTTTGCAACCTTAAGTTTTGTTCCCACGCCATCGGTGCCGGAAACCAACACCGGCGCTTTATACTTACGGGCGCAAAGCGCGAAGAGCCCGGAGAACCCTCCCAGATCGGTCAAAACCTCCCGGCGAAATGTCGATCGCACCATGGGGGTTAATGCCTGAACAAACCGGTCTCCCGCCTCGATATCGACCCCCGCACCCTTGTATGTTAATCCTCCCATAGACCTCTCACGCAATTTTGGAAAACCTGACCGTTAGAAAACCGTATCTTACGCTATCCCCCTCTCTCCTTCAAGTTTCACCTTGACGATGCCAAACGATGACGCTACACTCACGCCGGAAATGCGGAGGAGGCGATGCGAGACACGCATCAGACGGAGGCATTCAAAGAGCAGTTATTGTCATTGATGGATAAAAAGGACCATTGGGCATGGAAGCATTTTTCGGGGCCTTCTATCGGCCTGGCGCAGCTTCGGCCACACTATCAGCAGGAATACGCGGTATACGTCCGCGATTTTCCCCTCTTTTTAGGAAGGCTTTTTGCCAAGAATCCGCCCGCCGCCATACGACACGACCTGGCGGAAAACCTATACGAAGAAGAGACGGGCGGACTTAGCCTAAAGGTATCCCACCAGAGGCTTTTTCTGAAAATGATGCGCGGGCTCAGGTTTAGGGCATCCGACTTTCAACAGATTAAACTTCTTCCCAAAAGCCGGCTTTATCGCCAATGGCTCGATGAGGTTACCCACAATTCACATTGGTTGGAAGGGGTTGCTGTGATCACCATTTTTGTCGAGGGAAGCGTTTGCGATCGAAAAGAGGTGGGGCCCCATCCCCCGACACAGGCCCCCGTTGAAGAGATCATCCAGAATCATTTTCTGGTGCGGCATCACGGCGTCTCTCCCAAATACATGGATCTCCCGCGCGCCCATTATCAGGTGGAAAGGGGCCATCGGCACGCCGCCTGGAATATGGTGTTGGGACACGCCCAATCGCGTGAATCACAGCAACGGGTTTACGATGCCGTGAAGCGGTCGCTTGACCTTTGGCACCAATACCGTGACGGCGTTGCAGACGCCGCCGGAATAAAAAGGGATAAATGATCTCCTGGCCTGACATTGATTGTATCCTGCTGGATATGGATGGAACGCTTCTCGATAAACATTTCGACGATTATTTTTGGGAAGAGCTTGTTCCCCAAAAATTCGCGGCAAAAAACGATCTTCCGATGGATGAGGCGAAAAAAAGACTCTTTGCCGCCTATAAGGCACAAGAGCGGACGCTCAATTGGACTGACGTCGATTACTGGTCCGGCCAACTCAACCTGGATATTGTTGCGATGAAAGAGGAGATTTGCGATCTGGTAAAAGTATCCCCCGGGGCGGAATGTTTTCTGCAGTTTCTTCAACGCCAAGGAAAGACGATCGTCCTGGTCACCAATGCCCACCCAAAAACCATGCAGATCAAACTTCGCAGGACCCCCCTGATTCCCTACTTTACCGCCATGATCAGTTCCAGCGAGATCGGTGCGCCGAAAGAGGCCATTGAATTCTGGAGAGAGGCCGAACAGCGGCTTAAATTCGACAAAGGGCGGACCCTGTTTATTGACGATAATGAAGCGGTCTTATATACCGCAGACAGATTTGGGATAAAACTTCTTTTTCATAAAAACGGGGATGGCGGCTGCAAGTCCCACGCAGGGCAAAAACGGTTTCCATCGTTTAGCGACTTTAACGACCTCTATCCATAAAACATAAAGGGAGATACCATCGTGAAGAAGTCGGAGGGGGAAAACACTAAAAAAGAGAGCAACTCGAAACAGTTGACGTGGATTTTGATCGGCGTGGGACTATCTCTTCTGGTGATCGCCATAACGCTCGGCACAAGGAATAAAGATCGTGATACCGAGCAAAAGATGGAACAATCAGAACAAAGGATGGAAAAATCGCCAGACACCCAAACGTCTAGCCCGCTCCCGGTGGATCGTCCCGGAACAAAAATACCGGAGGGGGTCGAACTGTTTGAACACGAGGGAAGCACCCATGTTGCGGAGGGGGTCCGCGTTACATACAAGACCGACCCCCCCACATCAGGTTCCCATTATGACCGATGGGCATCCCCCGGCATTTATGAGGCATCCGAAATCCAGCCGGAGCTTTTGGTGCACAACCTCGAACATGGCAACATTGTGATCTATTTCGATCGTTCCGCCCTGTCGGCGTCTCAAATGGACGAACTGATCTTGCTGTCAAAACCTTACATCGGCCAGTGGGACGGAGTGGTACTGGTGGGTGGCAAGGACAAGAAACACCCCCTCATCCTGACTGCATGGCGCGCCATGTTGCGTCTCAAACAATTCGACAAAGAAAAGGTGCTCGGTTTCATGGAGGCGTTCCGGGGCCGAGGGCCCGAAAATCCGGTGCGTTAGGGTTAGAATAGTCATAGAGGAAAAACTATTGGGATGGAATAGATGCGGACAGGCTAAACTTCCCTCCTTAACCAAGGAGGGGCTAGATGCACGGAAATGTAACCAAATTTATGAAGCCCTACACTAGCCTTCTGTCCCTAAATTTCCGGATTATCGAAGGTCATCATGAGGCATCTTCTTTGTTCGGACACTGCTTTTTTAAAAATGCGATGGCGTCTTCCTGACTTGCAAGACGGCCTGAAAGCTGCTCTTCTCTCAAGAGGGCAAGATATTCCCCGACAGACGGTCCCGGAGAGAGATGCAGCGCCTCCATCACCTCCTCTCCCGTTAAAAGCGGGGGAGGAATGCGCGACCGCTCCCGCCCCATCTCTTCAATCTTTTCAATCCGTTTTCGGACCTGCCGATAATAAACGAGTTGCGGCACGCCGTCGGGAGGAACGGTCGCCCTGCCATCGCAAAAAATCAACTGGAGCAGTTTTGCGCCGGGATAGGCTGGATTCAAGAAATGTTTCTCGATGGTAGAGGCGCGCATCCGATCAATCTCGCCATGCACCAACAGGAGATGTTTTTCAACCAGCCACCCGAGTGCATCGACATCAATATAGTACCGGCTCCCCTTCGGAAAGATGGAAAGCCTCAAGCGGGTCGCAATCTCTTTGGCAAAACGCGCCCCAACCTTATCATGGTTGTTGAAGCGGATTCGGTCGACCCCATCCCGCTCGGGAGTTTGCAAGGTGGGCGGTTTTCCAACATCGTGGAGGAGCGTCGCCAGTACGAGCTCGGCATCATATTCCGAGTGAAACTCTTCACAAAAAGCCGGCGAGGCAAGTTGCGTCAGGGCCAACCGGGTGTGATTCCAGACATCCCCTTCCGTATGAAACTCCTGCGGCTGGGGACAGCCTTTCATGGCGATGAGCTCCGGGATTAACTTCTCAAACGCGCCGCTTTTATCCCAGAGATCAAATGCGGCTACCGGATCGGCCACCATCGCCTTAATCCATTCCTTCGCAATCGTTTCACGGGGGACGACAAAACCACCGTCTTCCCGTTTTGCAACCAGCAGGCCGACTGCCTCGCACAGGGCGGCCCACGTTTCCGGCTCGAAATCAAATTTATACTGACAGGCAAACCGAAGACCGCGAAGGATGCGCGACGCATCCTCCGAAAATCGAAGGCGCGGTTCTCCGACGGCGCGCAAGCGGCCCGCCTTTAAGTCATTGAGACCGCCGAAGGGATCAATCACGCACCGCTTCGTAATATCGGCGGCCATGGCGTTGACCGTAAAATCACGGCGGCCCATATCCTCTTCAATAGAGAGAAAGGGATCGCTCTTTACCAGAAAATCACGATAGACGCCGCCGAGCGAAAATGAGCGTTCTGTTCTGGGAAGCGCAATGTCAACCGGCTCATCCAGCACCATATCGGCCGGCATGAATTTGTACACCCCAAATGTTTTCCCCACCCAGCTTACTTTGCCACGCCGGTCAAGAAACTCCGCTAAATCGGACGCGGTAATTCCTCGAACCAGAAAATCGTGATCTTTTGTAGGACGTCCCAACAGCAGATCGCGGACGGCCCCGCCGACGAGGTAGACCTCCCCGTCTGGAAACTTAGATTGCAACTCCGAAAGAAAATGATACCGTAAACTGAGAGACTCTTCCCACAGCAGGTTCATTGGCACATCCCACCTTAAAAGACGTTTCTGAATTTGTGGTGCGAGTCTATCATGCCTTACGGCACCCCATCAATTTAAGCAATCCCTCCCTGCTTTCTTCGGCCAGAATCCGATTGACGGCCTGATCTAAATTAGGTACCTTGGCCCCCATGCGCGTCATTGGATTGATGTCAGGCACATCGGCAGACGGGGTGGATGCCGCTCTCGTGGAGATGGCCTCCAGCGGGAGGCGCTGCCGGCTTATCGCTTTTGAGATTTTCCCTTATCCTAAATCGCTTCAAAGAGATCTCATCGCGCTGGCGTCACAGACGCTGGCGTCACAGATGCTGACATCACAGATGCTGGCATCACAGACGCCTGCGTCCGCGACGCTTACATCCGTGATGTCGGGATCGGTTGCGAATCTCTGTCGGATGAATTTCCTTCTGGGAGAGCGGTTCGCCGAGGCGGCGATCAAGATTGCCCAGAAAGCGGGCATCCCCTTGTCTAAGATTGATCTGATCGGCTCCCACGGCCAGACAGTCTCTCACCTTCCAAAAGGAAACGGCCGGACACCCTCAACATTACAAATTGGCGAGCCCTCCGTCATTGCCGAGCGGACCGGCATTACCACCGTGGCCGATTTTCGCCCCCGCGACATGGCGGCTGGGGGAGAGGGGGCCCCGCTCACCCCTTATTTTCACCATTATCTCTTTTCAGACCAAAGGCGGTCGCGCGTGATTGTCAATATCGGGGGGATCAGCAATATCACGTACCTTGCGGCAGGCGCCTCCCTTGGGAAGACCCTTGCCTTTGACACCGGTCCGGGAAATATGTTGATCGACGGACTCGTTCGCGCGTTAACAACTGGAAGAAGGATGATGGACAGGGGGGGAGCCATCGCCCGAAAAGGGGAGTCCGATGCGGCCCTTTTGTCCGAATTAATGCGACATCCCTTTATCCGACGTCCCCCTCCCAAAAGCACCGGCAGGGAAGAGTTTGGCCCGATCATGATCGATCGGATTCTAAAACGGAAAGAGGCACTCCATCTATCCATGCCCGATATCATCAGAACGGCCACGCGTTTTTCCGCAAGCGCGATTTCAGAACAGATCGACCGGTTTATTCAAAGGAAAGGGGTCGTTGATGAAGTAATTGTCGGGGGAGGCGGGGCTAAAAATCCAGTCTTGCTCTCCCATCTTTCTGAAGCAATGTCCCCTGTTCCCGTCACCACCTTTGAATCGCTCGGCATAGATGGGCGCGCGATCGAGGCGATGACGTTCGCCCTGCTCGCTGTCCAGACGTTCCGTGGAAAGCCCAACAATATCCCTTCGGTCACAGGGGCAAGACATCCGGTTATCTTAGGGAAAATCATTCCAGGAAAACGAGGGTGACGTCATTGGGGCAAAACCGACAAAAATGTCGTGTTCTGGCCCAATCCAAAACCAAGGAAGGAAAAACACAAAAATAAAAATACAATAATATTAAGATGTTATGCTGTTTTCTGCCAAGGCTTCTATTGTGGCATTGATATTGCTTTAATAAGTACTAGCTAGATACACCGATGTATTGTTTAAGGCAATGGCGCCTGGAGTAGTGACCGATCTCTCCAGGCGCCATTTTTTTTTGGAGGGTTCATGCGAGAAGGGGTGCTCTATCCGAAATTTTCGGAAAAATTCTTCCGGCTTGATTTTGACGCTAAACCGCTTCCGGTTTTATCCCTCTACCCGTTTCCCGCACCCCTCAAATTGGAAGAGGTGATCTTCAGTATTTGCGGTCTGGAGAAACACCCCAAAAATTTTGCATGGCAGGTCTTAAGCGATCTTCCTCGTGTGACGGTCACGCCGCCATTGATCTGTCAGATTTTTAATTGGGTAGAAACGGTAACGTGGGAGGGAATCCGGCTGGTGGATCTGCTCGACTTCTTGAAAGTGGATACGCATCCGGAAGGTTATTTCGCATTCTATTCCAGAGATGGGGTCTTTTTTGAAGGTCTGTCGCGTGACGAGGCCCGCGATCCCAGGGTATTGATCGCCTACAAACTAAATGGCGAGCCCCTTCCCGAGGCGCATGGCGGACCGGTTCGCCTGGTGGTCCCTTTTCTTCAAGGTTATAAAAGTGTCAAGTGGCTCTACGCGATTCGCGCCTATCGAAACGATCCGATTGGAATTAAACGCCTTTTAGGACAATCTCCAACTTCCATCCTCAATGAACAATGGACAAATAAATATCAAATCGTTCCCCCTGCTGGATTGGTCGGAGACCCGCCGCTCTACGCCACCACAGGTAAACAGGCAGTAGAAGAATCAACGACAGCAACTCTGCTTCCCCCGATAGAGGGAAAACTGTCTGCTGTCGGCACAGTCGAAAAACGCGTCTCCAAAGGAACATTAAAAGAGGTCATTGCGATACTGCGCCCTCATAAGCATGTTGAAACAAGAAAGGCGCTCGAGGCGGCCGGTATCTTTTCTTATACGACACAAACCGTTTTGGGAAGAAGCAAGCAGAGAGGGTTGCGGTTTCAGTCGGAAGGGAAAGAGGCCGTTACCATTAAGTTTTTGCCCAAACAGTATTTCTCGATTGTCGTTTCTGAAAAACAGCTCTCCGCCGCAATCTATGCCATTATGAAGGCAAATCGAACGGGAACGACCGGAAATATGGGAGACGGCCGAATTTTCGTTATCGATATAGAAGATGCGGTTCGGATTAGCACGGATGAGCGCGGTGGGGAGGCCATTTAGCTTAATCCCCCTTTATAAAGGGGGATTAAGGGGGTTGTGGAAACATTAAGACACCCCCCTCCCCCCTTACTAGGGGGGGATAGAAATGGGAACTCCCCATTTGCTAAGGGGGAATGGAGTAAAAAGATGAAGATGATTCGGGCCATTATCCGCACGGAGCGGGAGGAGGCGGTGATTAACAACCTGGAAGCGGTCGGTCTTTATGGGATCACCAAAATGCCAGTCATGGGCCGCGGGAGACAAAAAGGGATACAGGTTGGGGCCATTCGGTACGATGTCCTCTCTAAGTTGATGATCCTGGTGGCAGTAAAAGATAACGATTGTAAAAAGGCCATTGAAGCGATTGAGAAAGGGGCCTATACCGGCCACCCCGGCGATGGGAAAATTTTTGTCCAGGAGATTTATAAAACCTATACGGTGCGAAGCGGGGAGGAAAAAGAAAAATGACACAGATTGTAAAGGCAATTCGGAGCGGTCATCCGCCCACACTGATTTCGGCCTTTCTCTATTTTGATTTTAGTTTCATGATCTGGGTCATTATTGGGGCATTGGGAATCTTTATTTCTAAAGACCTGCAACTGACGGCGGGTCAAAAAGGCGTCGCGGTTGCCGTGCCACTTTTGGGGGCTGCGGTCTTTCGGATTCTGGTTGGAATCCTGGTTGACCGTTTTGGTCCCAAACGGGTCGGCACAATCAGTTTGTCGATTTTAATTTTTCCGCTTCTTTGGGGTTGGTTAGGGGGAGGTTCTTTTAGTCAGATACTCCTGATCGGCTTTTTATTGGGTATTGCCGGGGCCAGCTTTGCTGTGGCATTGCCTTTGGCCAGCATGGCGTATCCCCCCGAACATCAAGGTTTGGCAATGGGTGTTGCCGGCGCCGGCAATTCCGGCTCCATGATCGCTATTCTTGTTGCCCCCCTTTTGGCCGAGGCCTACGGTTGGCATGCCGTTTTTGGCCTGGCTATCGTTCCGCTCCTGATCATCCTCCTTATCTTTGTTCTGCTCGCAAAAGAGGGCGCGGTGTTCCCCTTTCCAAAACCGCTTTATGCGTATCAGAGGCTCCTACACGAGAAAGAGCTGTGGTGGTTTAATCTTTACTATGGTGTTACCTTTGGGGGATTCGTTGGCCTGGCCAGCTTTCTAGGTATTTTTTTGCACGATCAATATCAGGTTGCCCCGATTCGGGCCGGCACGCTTTCCGCCGCCTGTGTCTTTTCAGCCTCTTTTTTTAGGCCCATTGGTGGATTTTTGGCCGACCGAATAGGGGGGATGAAACTGTTGGCTGGCCTCTACCTGACGGCCACCGTCTTTTTTATATCTATTGCGATTCTCCCTCCGTTACCCGTTGCGGTTGTCTTATTCTTCCTCGTCATGCTGATTTTGGGGATGGGAAACGGCGCGGTCTTCCAATGGATCCCCCAACGGTTTTCCGATGAGATCGGACTGGTAACCGGCATGGTCGGCGCGGCAGGGGGGTTAGGCGGCTTTTTTCTCCCCACCCTGCTTGGCCAAATGAAGGGATTATCCGGCTCGTATGGAATGGGCTTCCTGTTTTTTTCTTTTATGACCCTGTTTTGTTTCGTTTCGCTTATCGTGAGGATGAAAAGAATGCCGGACTCCTCTTTCTATAGAAAAAAAGTCGAAGAGACCGGAGGGGTGCGGGCGGAGGTGCTGTTCGGTGGGTAACAAAGGGCAAGGTGCCCTGCAAGAGGCATCCCTAAAAATCGTTGTCATTGGGAACGGAATGGCCGGAATCGCAACGGTCGAGGCAATCCTAAAATGCGACAAAAAGGCCGCGATTACGGTCTTTGGCGATGAGCCGTACACCAACTACAACCGGATTCTCCTTTCCGATGTCCTGGCCGGAGTTATCCCAAAAGAGAAAATTATTCTCAATCCGCCGGAGTGGTATAAGGATCATGGGATTGACCTTCATCTTGGGGTAGCGGTCGCTTCCATTGACCCGGGCCGTCAAGTCGTCACGGATGCCACGGGGGGCACAACCCCTTACGATTACCTCATTATCGCAACGGGGGCACTTCCGTTTGTCCCCCCCATTCCGGGACGCGAAAAAGAAGGGGTGATGGTCTTTCGAACCATGGCGGATATGGAGGCGATTATGACCGCCTCCCGAACCCATCAGCAGGCGGTCGTCATCGGCGGCGGGCTGTTGGGCCTAGAGGCGGCACGTGGAATGATCAACCACGGAATCTGCGTGACGGTCGTTCATCTGGGCGATCGCCTGATGGAGCAGCAGCTCGATCCCACGGCCGCCGCACTCCTGAAACGCGAGATTGAACGAATGGGAATCCGGGTGCTTCTTAATGCAACGACCGAGGAGATTTTAGGAAATGGCAAGGTGGGTTCGGTCCGTCTTGCGACCGGTGAAACCTTGCCTGCCCAGGTTGTTTTGATTACCACCGGTATTCGGCCTAACACCTCGTTGGCGAAAACGGCAAAGATTTCTGTCGATCGCGGCATTATTGTCGATGACCGGATGGAGACCTCTATATCCGGGATATTCGCACTGGGAGATGTGGTCCAGCATCGGGGAAAAACCTATGGCCTCGTCTCACCGCTCAAGGATCAGGCGGGCGCCATCGCATCCGCCATTGTCGGCGATGGAAAACATCAATATCACGGAACGGTTTGTGAGACGACTTTAAAAGTAGCCGGTATTGATCTTGTCTCCGCCGGCGACTTCCTGGGGGGAGGAGGATCGGAAGATTTGGTCTTTGTCGATACCGAAAAGGGGGTATACAAAAAATGCGTCATCCGGAATAACCGGCTGACCGGTTTTATCCTGCTCGGTGATATTAAAGAAGGGGCCCGGCTCTTCGGCCTGATTGTGCGAAAGGAAGAGATCACATCCCATAAGGCCCATCTCCTGGGCGGGATTTCAGTGGATGAAGTCCAGTCTGAAATCTCTGGCATTGCCGCGCTTCCGGATAAGGATTTCATCTGCACCTGCAACAGCGTCACAAAGGGGACGATTGTCTGCGCAATCCGCGAAAAGGGGTTAAAAACGCGCGAGGCGGTCGCAGCGGCCACCGAGGCAACAACCGGGTGTGGAAGCTGCGCCCAATATGTGGACGATCTGCTCGCCTGGGTTCAGGCCACACCGCTTCTCTCTCCGGCAGGCGCGATGTCTGTGGAAGAGAAGGGACTGTTTTTAAAGACGCTCGATGTCGAGAAGATCAAGCAGGAGGGTCTTGGGCTTGATTTCTATCGCCTGAAGGAATTCGGAACACGGGGGTTGACCCCCGATGACTACTACCGCTTAAAAACGTATGGCTTTTGCAGTCAGAAACATCCCGGCTATTTCATGCTAAGAACCCGCGTTCCAGGCGGCACGATCACCTCCCTCCAGATGGAGGCGTTCGCCCAGATCGCCGAGACGTATGGGAGGAGCCGGATCCACATCACCGCCAGGCAAGGGCTGGAAATCAATTGGGTGCGCGTGGATGACGCCCTCGATATCTTTGATCGGATCAAGGCGGTCGGATTAACCACACGCTCTTCGTGTGGACATACGATGCGAAATGTCGTGGCCTGTCCTCACGGCACGATTGCCGAAGAAGGGATTCTCGATGTTCAGCCCTGGGCAGAATTGATCTCCGACTATTTTGTAGAACGCTCGGACACGATTAATCCCACGATGCCAAGCCGTCTGAATATCTATTTTGCCGGTTGTCGAAAATGTTCGTATGACGCCGCCATCAACGACATCGGCTTTGCTGCCGTCTCACGGGAGACGCCGGAGGGTAAAAAGGAAATCGGGTTTGAGGTCTGGCTGGGGGGAAGCCTCGGGCCCCATCCGATCCTGGGCTTTAAATGGCGTGACTTTATTCCGGTTGCCGAGGTCCTGCCGGTTTGTCAGGCGATCTTTGCCATTCATACGAAGTATGCCGATCGGACAAAGGGGAAAAGTCGGCTGAAATTTCTGATCGAGGCGTGGGGAAGAGAAAAATTTATCGAGAGGGTTGAGTATCTCTTCGCGGATCAACGGAACCTGCCGGAAAACCGCGGTTTCGCGCCTGTCATTGGAAAGAAGGAGCAGCCCCCGCAGAGGCTCATTGCGTCATGGATGCCGATCCCTTCTTTCCTGCCAGAGGGTGCAAAGCGGCAGCGGCAGAAAGGGTATGTTTCTGTGACGGTTGCCCCTCCATTAGGTGAGATCAGCGCAGAGCAGTTTCGGGGAATAGCCAAAATCGCAAGGCAGTATGCCGATGGGATCGTCCATCTTACCAAAGAGCAGACAGCGGAGCTTCATTGGATTTTAGCCATCCGACTGAAACAGGTGATAAACAGGCTTCATGCGATTGGGTTGTCCCTTCAGGGGGAGCTTGGCGGGCCGAAGGTCATCACCTGTCCAGGGGCCGAGTTCTGTGTCCTGGCGGTGACCCACTCCCGCGGCGTTGCGCGCGACATCCTAAAGCATTACAGACCGGATCACCCGAAAAAGGCGGCCCTCCTTGCCACCCTTTCTATTCACATTTCCGGATGTCCCAATAACTGTGCGAAACACCATCTGGGAGACATCGGCCTTGCGGGAGTCTGGGAGGTAGCGGAAAAGCGCTATTCGTATCAGCTCTTTTTGGGGGGAAGGATTGAGGGAGGGGTTCAGTTGGGTGAGATGGTTCGGACAGGGATAACGGATGACACGATCGTTCCGACGATTGATGCCATCATGGATATGGTCCTTGAACAGGGTGGGGAATCGTTTTCGGAGGCGGTCCGACAGATTACCCCAAAAGAGATTTCCTTGCGGCTTGAGGCGAGGATGGCGGCGTTTGAGAAAAACAAGCTGGAGGCCGTGGAGATGATTCCCGATTTTGTGGAGATCGAATCATGACGATGATTCAGGCGGTCATCCGACCGGAGAAGGAACAGGAGGTCATCGATAGCCTGGAAAAGTCCGGGATATATGGTTATACCCGTCAGTCTGTTTTTGGCCGCGGACGTCAGCGGGGTATCCAGGTTGGCCCGGTCCGTTACGAAGAGATGGCAAAAGTCTGGCTGATGATTGTGGCAGAGGATGAAAAATCGGATCGCGTGATCGATGCCATTAAGGTTGCGGCCACCACCGGCAATCCAGGCGATGGGAAAATTTTCGTCTCCCGGCTTGCCGAGGCAAGGACGATCCGAAAATAACCAGACTTTGGTATATGGTACAGATTGTAATATAATGGCTGGCGTAGCGCTGATTTCGAAGGAGCTTGACCTATGGCAAACAAACATTTAGTCGTTGTGGGAAACGGCATGGCTGGGATGGCCTGCGTCGATCATATCTTAAAGTATCAGAATGACTTCCAGATTACCGTCCTCTCCGACGAACCTTATTATAACTACAACCGGATATTGCTCTCCTCCGTGCTGGCTGGGGAGAAGTCGTTAGAAGAAATCTACATCAATACCCGGGAATGGTATGAGAAGAACCGGATTAATCTTATTTTAAGTGCACGGGCAGAGGATGTCGATGCCGAGCACAAAGTCGTCACCTGTGCCGATGGCCGTAAAATTCCTTACGACCTGCTGCTTCTCGCCACGGGGAGCGATCCGTTTGTTCCGCCAATAGAAGGAACGGACAAAAAGGGGGTTTTCTGTTTCAGGAACATCGCCGATACCAACGACATCTTGGAATCGTGTAAAACCGCTAAATCTGCGGTGGTCATCGGAGGCGGCCTTTTGGGCCTTGAGGCGGCGCGCGGGATTCAGGAGTATGGCCCCCATGTGACGGTGGTTCATGACCTTGGGCATCTGATGAACGCCCAATTGGATGAAACCGGCGGAAAGTTTCTTAAAAAAGAGATTGAACATCTTGGAATCCAGGTCTTAACCCACCGGAAAACCACGGCTATTCTGGGTAACGGCAAGGTCGAAGGGGTTCAGTTCGACGATGGCATTGTGATCGGGGCAGACCTGGTGGTGATTGCCTGCGGGATTCGTCCCAACGTGGCCCTGGCGAAGAAGGCAGGGTTGATCGTCAACCGCGGCGTGGTGGTGAATGACCATATGGAGACCTCACGACCGGATATCTTCGCCGTCGGGGAGTGCGTGGAACATAAGGGGGTGGTCTATGGATTGGTGGCACCTCTCTATGACCAGGGGAAGGTTTTGGCCGCTACAA
>SBBT01000002.1 GCA_005239595.1 Candidatus Troglogloeales bacterium
AGGCTGTAACAGAGGTCACTGCGGCATTTACAAAAATTTTTACGCTGACAGTCGTCCGCGCGGGAAGCGGGACGGCCACATCAAGCCCTTCCGGGATAGACTGCGGGACTCAGTGCAAAGCCACCTATCTGGATGGAGAAGTCGTAACCCTGACGGCGACACCGGCGACGGGCGGCCTCTTTCAAAATTGGTCCGGGGATTGCTCGGGAACGGCAGACTGTGTCATTACAATGAATGCGGACAAGTCGGTTCAGGCAAAGTTTGACTTAACCTTTGCGTCGGCTTCACACTTTACGGTCTCCGCAACGGCAAAACCAGACTCCTTGGCCATCGCCGACTTAAATGGCGATGGGCGTTTGGATATCGTCACAACGAATACAGATAATAGTAGTGGTTTCTCTGTATTTATTGGGAACGGATCTGCGGGTCTTTTGGATCCTCCGACCGCCTTCCCGATGGCTCCTACTCCACGCGGCGTTGTCATCTCCGATTTTAATCAGGATGGAAAATTGGACGTCGCAACGGCAAACGAATCAGACGATAGCGTATCTTTTCGGCTGGGCGACGGAACCGGTTCCTTTGCTGCGGCAACTTCTTTCCCCGTTGGAGACGGCCCTCGTTCCCTCGCAACCGGCGATTTTAATGGGGATAACCGCCCCGACGTCATCACCGCCAATCTGAATACCCACGATGTATCGGTTTTATTGAACGCAGACAATACCAGTTTGTTCGGGTCAGCCACTCATTTTGGTGTTGCAACCAGCACCTACTCCGCGGCGGTCGGCGATTTAAACAAGGATGGCAAGATGGATATTGTCGGGGCCAATGCCTTCGCGAATCCAGCGGACCCCCTCCTTCACAATACAATCACAATTCTGCTGGGCAGTGGGACTGGCAATTTTAGTGATGAAGGAGAGATCCCACTCGGAGGAACCGATCCGTTCTCGGTGATTCTGGTGGATGTCAACAACGATGGAAATCTAGATGCGGTAACGGCCAACAGAATGAGCAGTACGGTTTCGGTGCTGCTGGGAAATGGTCTTTGTGTGGTTGGCAATTGCACCTTTGGGGCTGCAAAAGATTTTTCCGTCGGGAGCGTAAAAAGTCCCCTTTGGGTGGCGGCAGGCGATATGAATCATGATGGGCAGGTTGATCTAGTGACGGCAAACCGAAGCGGGAACGACGTGTCTGTGCTGCTCGGAGACGGCACAGGGACATTTCAAAGCGCGTTGCTTTTTTTCGTAGGGAAACCATGCCCTATCTTTCCATGCCCCCCACCTCCCGGCCCGCGATCGGTTGCGATTGCCGATCTCAATGGCGATGGCAAGAATGATATCATCACGGCCAATGCGACCAGTGGCGACATCACAATCCTGCTGGGCCGGTAGCACCGGTGGCACATTGCCGCTCCCGCTGGTCGCGGTAAAAATACAAATACGGTTACATAAAACGGGGCCGGTAGGGGCGGACCCAGCGGTTCAGTCAACAATGACTACACGGATCGCAACGATCGAATATACACAACGACCTTCCACGCCTGCTCTTCGGTAATCATCCGAGGCACATACGAAAACATGCCTCTGGTCGGGACCCCGTTTTTAATCGCCCAGAAAATCTCTCCATCTTTGCGAACCCGTTGAAAGGTGGGATCGGTTAAATCGCTCGGCTTCGGATTTAATAACGCCCCCGCCTCGCCATCTCCTTTTGCCTCATTGCCATGACAGACATAACAATTTCCAGATCCCAAATAAATCTCGCGGCCTTCGACAATCATCTCTGGAGAAGCGGTCATTGGATTTTTAAGCGATTGAGCCTCTTCGGGAACACGGGGACGGGCAATCTCATCGGGATTGGGAACCGAACTAGACAAAACGTCCACCTCGGGAGCCGAGGTCAAACTCATAATCGAGTTCGCCAGTAACCACAAACCAGCAATCATCGCAAAAACCGTTGCAAATATTCGAAGCGGATGCATGGACTAGGCTCTCTCTTCTTTTTTCGCTTCTTCCCAGAGGCGATCCATTTCCTCAATCGAAAGCGAGGCAATCCCCGCATCACCCGAAGTGATCTCCATTTTTTTAAATCGTTCCATAAAACGATTCACCATCTTTCTGAGCGCCTCCTCAGGATTCACCTTCAACAGCCGCGCGACATTCACAATCGAGAAAAGAAGATCGCCCAACTCCGCTTCGATGGCCTTCTGATTGCCGCTGGATAAAGCCTCTTTGACCTCTTGCAATTCTTCTTCTATTTTAGGGAATGCCGCTTCGGCCGTTTTCCAATCAAACCCCACCCGTCCCGCCTTCGCCTGAACCTGATGCGCCAGCAGCAGCGCCGGCAGTGCCTTGGGAACCCCCTCAAGCACCGATTTACGCTCGCCGTTTTCTCTCTTTTCTTTGAGCTTGATTTGCTCCCATCGGCTAATGGCCGCATCAGCCGAGAGGGGTGCTGTATGGGTTTTCTCCGCGCGATCCTCAACCGGCGTAAAGACGTGCGGATGACGCCGGGTCATCTTCCCGGTCGTTTCTTTTAAGACGGCTTCAACATCAAACGCGCCCCGCTCTTTCGCAACCTGCGCATGAAAGATCACCTGAAAAAGAAGATCGCCCAACTCCTCGCAAAGGGAACGATGATTCTCCGAGTCAATCGCATCCAATACCTCATACGCCTCTTCAATGAGGAACGGCTTGAGCGAGGCGTGCGTTTGCTCCTTATCCCACGGACAGCCAGAATCTCCGCGCAGTCGCTCCATCACGGCGATGAGACGATCAAACTCCAACGACATTGTTTTTCCTTGTATCTATTGAGATATGGGATGTCGAAGGGACATCTACTTTATAATGCGGAAGGTTTCACTCACTTCCACAAACTCCTCTTCCTCTGTGTTCGCGAAGAAGGTTCCGCTCATCGTGTAGGTTCCTTCCGGGAGGGACTGCGTTTTATTGCACCCGAAAAAGATATCCGACGTACACTCATCGAGTTTCCATTCAAACAATTTTTTGGTCTCGTTAGGCCGAATTTCAACAGTCACCACCTTGTCGCAGTGGATCGCATTGGGGATAAAGAACTCGCGGCCGGTATTGTCAGAATACGTAAATTCACAACCCGGATATTTTTGATTATAAAGGTAAGAAAGCCTACTGTTATTTTTGATCTTCACCTCTATTTTCTCCCCAACCTTATAAGACTCCTCCAACATAAGTTGAATATCTTTCTCCTCTTCCTTCTGCTCTCCCTCTGCTGGGGCCTTTGGAGTATCCTCAGGCAGTGCAATTCCAGCTGGGACAAACGCCATCAAACAGGCCAATAGATATAGATAGAACCGCCGACTTATCATTTTCTCCTCCTTGTTTTTATTCTATTGTTAAAGCATCAAACATCAAATGATTATCATTTGAATATTTATAT
>SBBT01000111.1 GCA_005239595.1 Candidatus Troglogloeales bacterium
GCCCTTATAAGGGGTATGGTCAGCGCACCAGAACCCACTCCCGCCTCCAGCACCTTTGCTCCCGGATAAATATCGGCCCACATCAAAATCAAGGCTAAATCCTTTGGATAAAGAATTTGCGCGCCGCGCGTCATTTTGAGGGTGTATTGCGACAACGTGGGACGAAAGGCAAAAAGGCGTGTCCCGCCAGAGAGTGTGACTTCGATACCATCCTCTTGGCCAATCACCACGTCATGGGCCAGCTTCTGGCCTGAAAACTGAAATGTGCCGCCCGACTTGAGGAGAAACCGATACTCATCCCCATCAACATTCGCAAGATGAACAATCTCTCCCGCTGCAAACTTTGGCATTATTTTACCCTTCTTTGTTGGAACACCCTCATCCCAGCCTTCCCCCCTTAAGGGGGAAGGGGCTCATTTTTATAGCTGATTTTTATCTCCCCCCTCATTGATCGGGAGGGATGATGGCAGA
This sequence comes from Candidatus Troglogloeales bacterium, assembly GCA_005239595.1. GTDB lineage: Bacteria > Nitrospirota > Nitrospiria > SBBL01 > SBBT01 > SBBT01. The sequence continues at coordinate 472 of SBBT01000111.1, forward strand.
ATGAACGACTATCTGGCCGATTCTTTCGCCGGCCGTGGGGATAGCATGCTCAAAATCGTCTTGATAATTGCAATCGGCATAAAGGCCGCGCCTGCAATCGAGCCGACGACAAACCGGAAGAAAAAAAGAAGAAAACTTTGACTTGAAGAATGTTTCTCCGCTGGAGGCTTCTCCATCACATTATCTGCAGGAGGCACCCACGGGGATGGCCCCGCCTTGGGTTTTCGACCGACAATCCCAATCGCGTAGTCTTCTTTTTGAATCCAGTTGGGCTTCGTGTAAATATACTCCACATCCACAAACCCGGCATCCTGATACCATTTCACATATTCGTCCTTGGTCGGAAAAAGCATAAAGACTTCGGCGAGGAATCCCCCCAGCCAATGATTTGGTTTTATCGGCCCCATATTCAGCGCACGGCCTTCCGGCTTTAAGATGCGATAAGACTCGGCAATTGCCCTTTGGGGGTCTGGCCAATACTCGATGCTCCCCGATGAGACATACCGGTCAAACTGATCGGTCTCCCACGGCAGATTTTCCGCATCCCCCTGCTGGAAACTCACCTCTTTCAGATGCGCCTTCTTCTTTGCATTGGCCAACTGATAATCGGACTGATCCAGCCCGGAGATATTTTTAGGATCAACAAATTTGATCACCCCTTCTGTGGCAAAGCCGCTGCCACAGCCCACATCGCAGACCTTAAGGTCTTTTCTGTCTAATTTAAGCAGGACAAGCATTTTGTCTCGCATTGCGGGAGTATGAAAGAAAGGGTTGATGAATTTATCATAAATAATGGAAAGGTAACGATAAAACCAGTAAGCTTCTTCTTTGTGCTGCAAAAATCTCATAACCTAATCCTCCTGTTTATGTAAATCACTCACTTATTTCAGCAATAACTATACCCCAATGCCACCGCGACCAACGGGAGCGGACATAGACTGCGAAGCAGTCGTACCCGCAGGCGGCCGTGCCGCCACTAGAAGTCTTCGCCGAAGGCCACTTTTCCCGCGATACTCACTTGATATGCCGAGACGCGACGCTCAAAAAAATTGGCCAACTCCTGAACATCCTGCAAATCCATGAAACCAAACGGGTTTCGAGACCGATAGATGGGCGCAATGTCTAATGCCTCAAGACGCCGATCGGCAATATACTGCAAATATTGCCGCATATCATGAACGGAAAGCCCCGCGACTCCTTGCTCCAACGCATCGTGCGCAAAAAGCAGCTCGCATTCTACCGCATCTTTGATCATCGCAACAACCTGATCTTTCATAGAGGCATCAAAGAGCGACGGATCCTCCCGTCGTATCGTATCAATCACCTCGTACGCAAAGGCAATATGGGCACTTTCATCCCGAAAAACCCAATTGGTTCCAGTCGCCAGACCATTCAGTAACCCCCTAGAGCGAAGAAAAAAGACATACGCAAACGCCGCAAAGAAAAACAGCCCTTCAATGCAGGAGGCAAAGCAGATCAGATTGAGTAAAAATTGCCGGCGATCGGAATCGGTGCGAATCTGATCCAAATGATAGATCGAGTCAATCCACTTAAAACAAAAATCGCCCTTCTTTTTGATGGAAGGAATATGATCAATCGCGGCAAAGGCTTGGGCACGCATCTCCTCATCGGGAAGATAGGTGTCAAGCAGCGTCAAATAAAACTCGATATGCAGCGCCTCTTCATAAAGCTGGCGCGAAAGATAGACCCGCGCCTCCGGGGCGTTGATATGCTTATAGAGGTTTAACACCAGATTGTTTGAAACCACCGAATCGCCCGTCGCAAAGAAGGCGACCAGCCGGTGAATCAGATGACGCTCCGCCGGCTTGACTCGTGTCCGCATATCTACGACGTCGGTTGAAAAATCAACTTCCTCGACTGTCCAGGTATTTTTAATGGCAGACTTGTACATCTCGAAAAAAATCGGATATTTCATCGGCCGAAGGGTCAGATTTAAACCGGGGTCTAGTATCACGATGACTCCTTAATCAGAAAATCCCTCCCGACCTCCCTTTGGAAAAGGGAGGTGTTCCCCCTCTTTAGTAAAGAGGGGGAAGGGGAGATTTGAAAAATGTTTACTGACACGACTCACACGATTCTGGATTCTCCAAAGAACACGCCACCGCCTCTTTGTCCGTCACCGATACGGTTGCCTTCGCAATCTCCGTCGCGGGGCGAGACCGCAAATAATAGGTGGTCTTTAACCCCTTCTTCCATGCATGCATATACATTGAGGAGAGTTTTCCAATCGTTGGGCTCTCGATAAAAAGATTCAGCGATTGACTCTGATCAATGAACGGCGCCCGATCTGCCGCCATATCAATTAGAGAACGCATTGGGATTTCCCATACGGTGCGATAAACCGCCTTCACCTGATCGGGAATTTCTGCAATCCCCTGAATTGAACCGTCCGCGACCTTGATCTTATTGCGAATATCTTCACGCCAAAGTCCCATTTCTTTTAACTCCGAAACGAGATACTGATTCACCTGCAGGAAGTCGCCCGATAAGGTCTCTCGCCGAAACAGGTTGGAAAGCTGCGGCTCGATACACTCATATCCGCCGACGATGGAGGCAATCGTCGCTGTTGGAGCAATCGCAATTAAAAGCGAGTTCCGAAGCCCGGTTGTTTGTATCCGTTTTCGCAACGCATCCCATCTTTCGGTATCAGCTGGAGCCACATTCCAATGGTCAAATTGCAACACACCGGCAGCAGCGCGGGTGTCCGGGAACGCGGCATGCGCGCCAAACTGAGCTGCCAACTCGGACGACGCCGTAAGCGCATGGAAATAAATTTCCTCTTGAATCTTCTTGGATAACGCGCACGCCTCCGAAGAATCAAACGGAAGATGCAGTTGGAAAAACAGGTCTTGCAATCCCATCACGCCCAAGCCCACCGGACGCCAACGGCGATTGGAGCTGGCTGCTTGTGGAATCGGATAAAAGTTAATGTCAATCACTCGATCCAGATACGAGACAGCCAGCGAAACATTATCGGCCAGCTTCTTAAAGTCAAACTCGCCGTGGGTCAGATAACGCGCAAGATTAATCGAGCCTAAATTGCAAACAGCCGTCTCTCCGTCAGAGGTCACTTCAACAATCTCGGTGCAA
>SBBT01000050.1 GCA_005239595.1 Candidatus Troglogloeales bacterium
TCGAGGTGTTACCGATCGAGTCGTATCCCCCCGACAGCCTGGGATATGCCTACCGCACCCTCCTGCAAATGGGTCAGCCGTGGCGGTGCCGATATCCCTATTTTGATTTAAGCGGGATGTATGGAGACATTCATGATGACATGCCGTCGGGACCGGAGTATGTCGAGGTCAGGCTCTCCCATTTTACGCAAGTCCTCTTTCCCGCGGGCAAGCCGCCCCGTCTTCCGACTTCCCTGATAAACGGTGTCTCCGTCGATGGAGTGCAGATTCCCTCTCACAATATCGAAGAGTTATGGACGGCCTATGAATATGTCCGGCAAGACCCTAAGATCGCCCTTTCCGATTTAATGGAGGTCCTTCCCGGTCCCGACTTCATGTCGTACGGGGTGGTGGCGGGGACCGATGAAATTGTTTCTCTCTACGAAAAGGGAGAGGGAAGGCTTTGCCTCCGGGCCGACATCCAGGAGGAGATCGAGGGGGGACGCACCCGGATTGCCATTACGTCTCTTCCTCCGGGGGTCTTGATCAAGAAGGTGATCGATCAAATCCGCGCCCTCACGCGGGAGGGTCTGCTCTCTTTTTATGATTTCAAGGACAACTCGCACCGCTATCAGGTGCGGATTGTCATCGATGCACACCGGAAATTTTCGGCCTCGATGATCAAGGAGGTCCTCTTTCAAAAGACCGATTTGGAGAGGCAGGTCACCTTCCGCTGCGCCCCTGTCGGATCGGACAATCTCACCGGCCGCCCATCCTTAATCGGCGTGCTTCGGCATGCAACCTCGGTCTGCTCTCCAACCTGGGAGAGAAAAGACAAGGAACCGACCGACTATGTCCCCCTCTTGAAAGAAGTGATGTCGCACGGCGGCTATACCAGCCCACTCTCCGATCTGTCCGATCGTCGGAGGACCCGCCTGCTGAAATGCCTGTGACGAACCAGGCCCGTGCAGAGGCCGTCTCAAAAGGGCATCGGCCCTTTTTAAAAAATTGAGGCTTATGACCATTTTTCTAACGGGGGGTTCCGGATTTATTGGGGGTGTCCTGTTGCAAAGGCTGATTCAGCGTGGCGACGATATTCGCGTCCTCATTCGCCCCCATACCCGGTTTACGGTTGATCATCCCAGAGTTCATGTGCTGCGCGGAGACTTAAACGATGTTGCGGTCATGAGAAAGGGGATGCACGGCTGCGATCTGGTCTTCCATCTGGCCGCGCTGGTGCGTTTGCAGGCGCGCAACCGCGCATCCTTTGATCAGTCTAATGTAGAGGGAACCCGTCATCTGATGGAGGCCGCAGCCGCGGAAAAGGTAGCCAAGGTGATTTATACCTCCAGCGTTCTTGCCATTGGCCCTTCCGACGGAGGCATTGCCGGTGAGAAGACCGCACGATCGGGTCCCTATCTTACCGACTATGAGCGGACGAAGGCATTGGCGGAGGTGGAGGTGATGCGCGCCATTAGCGAAGGGGTCCCCGCAGTGATTGTTGCCCCTTCACTGGTGTTTGGCCCGGGTCCTTCGATAAAACTATCTTCATTTAACCGTTTTTTGTCCGAATTTCTGACGAGGAGGTGGGGCATAATCCCAGGGCATGGTGATCAGATAATCAACCCGGTTTATATTGATGATGTGGTTGACGGTCATCTTCTTGCCGCCGAACACGGAAAAATCGGCGAGAAGTATATTTTAGGAGGCGAAAATGTAACCGTTAATGATCTAACGCAGAAGATCAAGAATCTTAGGGAGGGAAAGCCTAAATTATTTCACCTGCCGTTATCAGTGATGTGGGGATTTAGTTGGATTGAATATGCGTGGGCCGCAGTTCAAGGGAGAGATCCGCTATTTTCTCCAGATACAATTGAGATATGCCGTCACGATTGGGGCTATTCGTCCGGGAAGGCGTTTCGTGAATTAGGCTATCGGCCCATTCCCCTCATAGAAGGCCTGGAGAAGATGCGGACATGGCTTACAAAAGAAAGAAAGCGGAGATCATAGATCTAACAGGGACCTTGGGCCTCCATTAATTGCGTTTCCGAAACCTAAAATGGGCAGACATCTGCTCAGCACTTCCGGTAATCCTTTACGGTTTGCCTGATCACCTTCTGGCGTTCCCACCATGAGAGCCGTATCTGGCAATCGAGGATATCAAATGGCCGAGCCTCAATTCGATTAAGGAGCGCAATGTAGACATTTCGCATCAAGGCAACCGCAAGCCTGGCGTCCTCATCAATAAAAGGAATGACATTGGCTGCCTGATCAAAATAGCCCCGGATACGCTTGCACTGAAATTGGATGAGTCGGATGAAGGCATCACTCTTGACGCGGGCTTCCAGGTCGGTAATGCAATATCCCGACCGCTTAATCTCATCAAACGGCACATAGATCCGGTCTCGAACGAGATCCTCTCCGATATCCCGAACAATGTTGGTGAGTTGAAGCGCGGTGGCAAAGGCCCGACCATCCTCCTGGCCATGCTGGTTATGATAACCAAAGACGGGGAGCGACAGGTCTCGAATGGTGGTCGCTACCAGGTCGCAATAGACCATCAATGCATCGAATGTCGGATATCGATCGTACTGTAAGTCCATTCGGCATCCTTCAATCAAACCGAGAAACCCTTTTTTGGGAATCGGATAGTGTGAAATGGCGTCCGAAAGGGCGATGGTAATCGGGTGCATCGGCTGCTGCTGGTAGCAGCGTTCCAGCTCTTCCTCCCAGGTCTTTAACAGGAGATCGATCGGTTGTTTCTGCTCCTCGTCCACGATATCATCGGCGTAGCGGCAAAAGGCGTATACCGCATAGATCGCATTTTGTTTGGGTGTGGGAAGAAAACGGAAACCGATGGAAAAATGGGGTCCATACCGTTGGGTCACTGTTTTACAATAGCGATAAGCCTCTTTTACGGTCATTATTTTCTACCCTAACAGACGGTAGCTCTTTTACGGCACCAATGGGGATGAAAATGATGCACGCATTCTTTTTCTTTTTCCCATTTCCATTTAATGATCGGCAGGAGAAGTTCTTTCCACCAGCTTCTGGCATGCCAATGGCCAAGATAGGTTTGAAGGTCGCATTTTCCGGCCCACTTGATGAAAGCGGAAAGCCCCTTATTCCCTCCCTGTTCGTAAAGGTAGCGGTTGACCAGACTGATTTCCTGCGCCATCCCCAAGGAGTGCTTCCATAAGTCGTCATAACGCGCCTTTTGGGTTATGCTGGCTGCCGCTAAAAAACCGGTGGTGAAGGCGTAGCGAAGCCCTAATCCAAAGAGATAGTCCTGAAACCCGCCGGCTTCCCCCACAAAAGGGCGACTGGTCATCTCGGCCGATCTCTTCAGGCTAAAACTCATAAAGGAATACCCTTTCCTCTCACGATGGATGGTAAAGGGTGATATTTTCTGAAACCGTTGGACAGCGCTGTTGAAAAATTCGTTCAACCGGTTAAAGTTCCTTGTGATCGCGCAGCCTAGTGTCGCACGCCCACGAATGATAAATAGGTAGGCGTAACCCCCCGGAGAAATATCTGCGTCAAAAATAACCCACACCGCGTCAGGATGGGATGTGGAGAAAGTAATCTGTTTTGCCAGCCCATCAGGATGGGTCGGTCCTGTTGCGATGATATCGGCCTCTGTCTGTCTAATTCTCGATTGATAATGAACCCTGACACCCAGGGTGAGGGCCTGGTTTAACAACCCCACATCCAACGTCTCTTCCTCGCTGCCACGACGGATAAAATAGCCAAAAGGGTTTTGGCTTTTAACCGGCTGGGATCTTAAACGATAATCAAAAAAGACAGCGTTATAGATCGGTTGAATAA
>SBBT01000086.1 GCA_005239595.1 Candidatus Troglogloeales bacterium
ACGTAACCCCTTGACGAAACGGGCATCTTAACCCTAACCCTTGGACGAAAGACTCTCATCTTATGGCCAAAGCCAAAACCCAATTTATCTGCCAGTCCTGCGGATATCAGGCTCCGAAATGGCTGGGGAGGTGCCCGGGGTGCCAGGAATGGAACACCTTTGTGGAGGAACGGATCGTTGAGGAGAAGGTTCCTGAACGAGACCTCCTCGGCTTCGAGGCAGAGGCTGTTCCCACGCCCATCACGAAGATCGTTCCTGAGGAGAGGGGCAGGCTCCGGACCGGAATCGGGGAGTTCGATCGCGTACTGGGTGGTGGGATCGTCTTCGGTTCAGCCATTCTGATCGGTGGCGATCCGGGCATTGGCAAATCAACCCTTCTCCTGCAAACGATGAACGGTCTGGCAGCACAGGGCAAAAGGGTCTTCTATATTTCCGGAGAAGAGTCCCTTCAACAGACCCGGATGAGGGCTGAACGGCTTGGGATGGCATCCGATCAACTCTATGTGGCCTCGGAGACCTCTCTGGAAAAGATCCTTCAGGATATCCAGGCGCTCAGACCTTCAACCGTGGTGGTCGATTCGATTCAGACGATCTATTCCTCAGACCTTCCTGCCATGCCGGGATCGATCACACAGGTCAGGGAGGCCTCCAGCCGTTTGATCTATCTGGCAAAGCACCTCTCCATCCCTGTCTTTCTTGTGGGCCATGTGACCAAAGAAGGATTTATCGCAGGGCCCAAGGTCCTCGAACACATGGTCGATACGGTTCTCTATATTGAAGGAGAGGGTCAACACTCCTTCCGCATCCTGAGGGCGGCGAAGAACCGTTTCGGCTCCACCAATGAGATTGGCGTTTTTGAAATGAAAGATTCCGGACTGGTGGAAGTGGTCAGCCCTTCTGAATTCTTTCTCTCCGAACGGACCCGGGCTACTTCAGGTTCGGCGATCATTGCGAGCCTGGAGGGTTCGAGACCCATCCTGGTCGAACTTCAGGCGCTGGTCGTTCCCACCCACTATGGGGTTCCGAGAAGGACCTCTCAGGGGGTTGATGCCAACCGCGTTTCGCTCCTGGTGGCGGTGATGGAGAAGAGGCTGGGCGTCCATCTGCTCAACCAGGACATCTTCCTCAACATTGCGGGCGGGATCAGAGTGGAGGAACCGGGCGCGGATCTGGGAGTGATCGCCTCCATCTCCTCAAGCGTGAAGAATCGGCCCGTTAAACCGGATCTTGTCATTTTCGGGGAGGTGGGATTGGGAGGAGAGGTGAGGGGAATCAGCCGTTCGGAGATCAGGGTGAAGGAGGCGGCGAGGCTGGGATTCCAGCGATGCATTTTGCCTAAAGGGAATCAGGAGAAGATGAAAGGGACCAAAGGGATCGAATTGATCGGGGTGAGGACCGTTCAGGAGGCAGTCGAAAAGCTTTTTTAAAAAATCATTGCAAAATTAGCATTAAAAGTTGCTAAATTTAAAATGCTAATTGTTAATACTACAGCGGATTTTTTTCGTCATTCCCGTGAAAACGGGAATCCAGGATGTCTATGGGGTTCAAAAGCCCAACTGGATACCCGCTTTTGCGGGTATGACGGATGGGAAAGCATCACTTTTTGTTGGTGCATTGCTGGGTTTTCTAAAAGTGCCGCTGTAGTACTAACCTACTACGAGAAATTATCGAGATGCAGCTACAAGTAACGCCCGAGCCTCGGAAGCCGCTAACCTGGCTGGTGCATAGGCGCCATCGAATTCGAAGAGCCTTCTGGCTTCTTTGATTTTCGCTTCCGCTTTACTGGTATCAACCCCTTTCTTCTTTGCGGCATCGATTTCGCCGTCCACTTCCTCGATGAGAAAGAGACTGCTTTTCAATTCACGCCACTTTCGGTAGATCTCATACTCGAAATAACGGTTGACCTCATCCCATCTCTTCGTGGCAAGCTCCAGATCGTAATTGATGAAACCCACCTTTAGATCCCAGAAGGAATCCACCCCGAGCGCATCACGAGCATGCTTGGCCATGGCAACACCTTCTTTTTCCCAGGCAGAGAATTTGATATCCGTCCTCGCTGGAAAGTAACGGCCCTCCAGCACATATTTTTGTCCTTCCATGCTGAACAGCCAGTCCAGGAATATCTTTCCATTGGCCTCATTGGGGGCGTTTTTCAGCAAGCCGACCGCCTCGGGCACCAGGATCGTTTTATCAGGGAGCAAATCACGCACGGGGTAACCATCTGCTCGCGCACTCATCGCATTCATCTGCGGTTGTGCAATGCCAATGGGAACTTCTCCCATCTTAACAAGGTGAGTTGTATCTACACTCCCAGTGGAAAACCTGGCTAACTGGGCGGCTAACAGTCTGTTGTAAGCCCACCCTTCTTTCACCCCGAAGGTCTGCAAATGTATTTCTATTGTCTCATGTTGCGTCCCGGAGGCATAGGGTAAGGTCTGGACGATTAAATCTCTGTAGACCGGGTTGAGCAAATCCTTCCAGGTCTTTGGTGCCGGCAATTTTAATGCCTTCAGAACCTTTTCGTTGTAAAGATTCGTAACGATCCAGGGCGCAAAGCAGG
>SBBT01000202.1 GCA_005239595.1 Candidatus Troglogloeales bacterium
CGCCATCTCTCTTGTCTCCTTCGCCGGATGGCTATACTTTGGCGCTCTGGCAGATGCACTGATGGTGGCTGTGGCGGTTTTAATCGTCGCCTGTCCCTGCGCCCTCGGTTTGGCCACGCCGACATCCATGATGGTCGGGATCAGCCGCGGCGCGGAAATGGGCATTTTGATACGCAATGGAAAGGTGCTGGAACGTGCGAGAAAAATAACAACGGTGGTGATCGACAAGACCGGAACGCTGACCCACGGCAAGCCGTCCGTGACCGATGTGATCAGCCAAACGGAGGGGCGCGGACGGCTTCTTTCCTACGCGGCGAGCGCGGAGTTCGGTTCTGAACATCCTTATGCAAAGGCCATCGTCGCGGCAGCCAGGGAAACGGGGACGGCCTGGGCTTCTCCACAACAATTTGAGGCCATGCCGGGAAAGGGCATCCGGGCTGTGATTGACGGAGAGGAAATCCTGGTGGGAACCCCAAGGTGGCTTATGGAAAAGGGCATTGCGCTTTCTTCCTATCAGGAAGAGGTTGAAAGACTTTCAGAGGAAGGAAAAACCCCTGTGGTGGTTGCCGTAAATCGGAAGGTGTATGGCTTAATAGCGCTTTCGGACACGCTGAAAGAATCGGCCAAGGGGCTTGTCGCGGCCCTGCACCGGATGGGAATCAAGGTGATTCTCTTAACGGGCGACCATCACGGCGTGGCACAGATAATTGCCCATGAGACCGACATAGATCAAGTCATTTCCGAGGTGCTCCCGACAGACAAAGCGGCAAAGATCAAGGAACTGCAGCAGGCAGGAGAGCAGGTCGCCATGGTGGGAGACGGCATCAACGATGCCCCGGCCCTCGCACAGGCCGATGTCGGAATCGCGATCGGCACGGGCGCCGACATCGCCATTGCGGCCGCCGATATTACCCTCATGGGAGAAGATCTCCGCCGGGTGGTCAACACGCTTTCTCTCGCCGACGCGACGATCCAGAATATCAGGCAGAATCTCTTCTTCGCGTTTCTCTATAATACGATACTGATCCCCGTGGCGGCAGGGTGGTTTTATCCCCTCTTCGGCATTTTACTCTCGCCGATTCTGGCCGCTGCCGCAATGGGGCTCTCCTCCATCAGCGTTACCGCCAACGCGCTTCGCCTAAAATCTTTTAAGGAAAAAACCTATATTCCCGGAGACTATCATGGAAGACAACTTTAGTAAAAAGGGTGTGGCCTTTCTGGAGAAAGCCGACATATGGATTTACCTGGCCATCGGGGTGGCCTTCATTTTTCTGTTGGCAGCCGCGTTTATCTTTTCCTGGCTCGACTTCTTCAAGACGGTGCAGACCGCACCTATGAAGTCGATTTTGGTCCTGGTCAGCGAGACACTGCTGGCGCTGATTATCCTAGAAATACTCGGAACCGTGATCAACTACCTGAAGGTGCACACGATTCAACTGGAGCCTTTTTTCTATATCGGAATCATCGCCTCCATCCGGCGGATTCTCTCCGCGGGGACGCATCATCCGATCGGCATGGGGATAGACGATCATGCCTTCGGACAGTATATGTGGGATATCGGCATGAACGCTGGCGTTATCTTTTTCCTCTCGCTTGCCCTCTTTCTCTTTTCTAAAAAGAAATAGCAGCCCGCAGAAAAAGTCCGCGTTCTCGGCCGCTAGACTCCTTGATCTGTTTTTCACCGCGCTGTGGAATGGCCCCCTACCATGTTTTCCGAACCAGCGTGCCGACGATAATGATCGGCAGGGTGGGAAAGAGGAGGAGCCTGATCATATCAACAAAGAAGAGGAAAAGCGCTGGACGGGGCCTGACAATTTTGCCCATACGTTCGTGGTATAAAACCTTCCCTTCGTTAAGGGCCGTCTCCAGAAGACGGTTTTCTCTGTTTTCAATCGCCGCTTCCGCAGGATCAACGCTGTTGCTCGGGACCGCTGTGTAGCGGTCCGGCTGCCAGAAGATGCCGGCTAGCGAGAAAATAACAGACAGCACAGTCCCGATCACCCGGGAGCCGCTTATATCTTTCCGATAATGCCCATTCTGAGCTGATAGATCAGTAACCATAGCCCCCAATCGAATAGATATCCTTCATGGTAATCAATTTCACGTTAAGATCGCCGCAACATATTTTGCGATTTCAGGGTGAAAACCCGGCGCCAGACGGTCTGACGCCTCAATAAAGTGGATAGAGACGGCCTCCTTTGAGAGGCGATACGCCCGACATTTTTCTGGAATTTCATCTGCAAGCTGGCCCGCACGCTCGACGCCAGCGGCTCCTCTCCTCCGATTAAACGGTGGAACGTTTCGTTTAGATCCCGTTGCGCAATAAATGTAAAGAGCCGCCCCTGTAATTGTAGCGTAACGCCTAGATCATTCTGGCCAATGCGGCAACGACCACTTCCTCTGCCCCCGCTTTGATGAGCGCCTTGGCCCCCTCCCTTAACGTCGCCCCGGTTGTGTAGACATCATCCACCAGAAGAATCCTTCTCCCTTGTATGAGATGGGGGTACGCGACCTTAAAGGCCCCTTTCAGATTCTCCTTGCGCCCTTTTCGTGAGAGGCCGACCTGGGGCGGCGTCTCACGAACGCGGCAAAGGGCATCAATGAGAAGGGGATGCCCCAGATATCGGGATATCCGATGCGCGAGAAGGAGCGACTGGTTAAATCCACGGCTTCGAAGCTTTTTAGGATGCAGGGGAATCGCCATCACCCGATCAACCGTCAGAGAAACAAGGTCATTAAAAAAAAGTTCTGAAAGCGGCGCTGCGAGGGCATTTTTGCCCCCATATTTGAATAGGTGTATCGCCTTGGCAACTGTTCCCTCATAAAGATAGGGGGAAATGGCGCGTGAGAAATAAGGCGCATCTTCACGACACTCTCCGCAGCGATGAAAGAGGCTATCGGTCAACGCCGCATCTGAGACGTAGGGAATGGCGCAAACCGGACAGCAAGACCCCGTCACCCGCCGCACGGCATTCCAGCAGGAATAACAGAAAAAAGGGTTGCCAACCGGATGCCTCTGCGCAGAGGACGCCCCGCATTGGGCACAGACGCAGGGATAAATCAGGTCGAGCAGCCTTTGGTATTGGAAGGCCAAAAAATCAGCGGCGGCGAACATAGTAGGCTACCCCAAAGAACCCAGAAACCAGACCTGCAGAAAGGATCAGTACGGTCATTTTCCAAAAGGAGAGGCCTCCCCCTTTTGCCACAATAAAGACCATGATCGCTGAGAAAATACCCCAGGCGAACCACCAACCGAAAAACTTTGCCTTCATGGAAAGAGGGAAACCGGTTTTGGAAAAACCCAAAAACATCATGAGACCGATCATTGCCCCAGTGGCATCCAATCCCACATCAGCGATACTGGCGGTGCGAGAAGAAACAAACCCCTGATGGAGTTCGTCCAACCCGGCGTAAAGAACCGAAATCCCAAGGGCGATGGAAACCGCGTACCCTCTCGTCTTCCTCTGCTGGATGGCGCGAAACCACAAGATGGATAAGACGGCATATTCTGCCAGATGGGAAACCTTTCGAATGGCACCTACAGCAGCCATCAAACTCTGAAGAGAAACGTCTGGAAGGAGAAATCCGAAGATGGCGGTTAAAATGGGATTGACCGAATGGACCGATCCGATATCGGTTGAAAAGAGATAAATGACTGCCATCCAGACAATTGGGGCAAGATAATACGTCATGAGGGAGAGGGCGTTTCGGGTTCGTTGGAGAGGGCCAGCTGGATCAATGTTTTTGTCGCTTCCGAGATGATCGGTATTTGCTGCGCAACCGCGAAAGAAAAAGGGATATCGCGTACCCCAACAATCTGGGCAATGTCGTTGCCGAATTTGAAGGCAGGGGCTAATTTTGGATCTTCGAAATTAGGATTTCGATAGCCGACGTAGGCAACGAAGCCCCCACGCTCGGGGAGGCTGCGATAAATCTCAAAGTGAAGGGCGTTCGTCAAGGACAAAGAAGCCTCTGTTTCCCCAAGTTCTCTGAAAAATATAAAGAGCATAAAGTTCATCAGCGTTCGGATGATGGCAGACTTTTTCACTTCGTCAATTTGTGTCGATACGGTCAATTTGTAGCGCCGATCGTACTCTTCTATCAGGTCTTGCATGACCTTTCGATAGAGATACTCCGCACCTGTCACCATCGTCTCGGCCATTTTGGGAAGAAGGGGGATGACCCTTTCTATCTTTGGATCCAGTCTGTTTCTATACAGCTTCTTGATAGCGGGGTTATTAGTGGTTCCCCTGGAAAATATACTGGCAAGCCATTTCAATGGGGGTATTTCCTCTTTTTGAAACTATATCAGGAAGCGCTTGACCGGGGCAATGCCCATCCGCTTAAAGAGACCTAAGCAACCTCAATCAACCGCATAACTCATTGAAATAATTGCACCGATTGACGCAACAGCCATGAGGTGTTAATATTTTCTCACAGGTGGAAGCGCTTAGAAATGGAGATATCCTCTGTCTCACAGGCGGGAGGGGCCTTTAAACTCTCCTTAAAAGGAGACCCTGCCCTGCTCTTTAAGGTAGGGGAGGTGCTGCGCGCAGAGGTATTGGATATTCTTTCAAACGATACCGTCTCCATCCGGTTAAAAAACGAGGTGATCGAGGCCAAAACCTCCCTCCCGCTTCAGAAGGGCGCAACCCTCTTGCTACAAGTTTCGGAGGTGGAAAATGGCGTAAAGCTAAAGTGGGTGGGCGCCCCTCCGGAAGAGAGTAGCATTAAAAATGTGGTTCTTGCCGCATTAAATCATCTGAAAGGCTCACGATTAAGCGGCGAAGAGTTAAAGTCGTTCGTTGAGCTGATCAACCGGTTACCCGCGCCGGTCAAGGAAAATAGCCTCTCGGATTTAAACCGGTTTTTCGCAGACATCGAAAGTTTAACGGGGGAGACGCTCAAGGAGGCGCTTCAGTCGTCCGGTGTTTTCTTTGAAACAAAACTAAGGACGCTTACGGTAAAACTTCTCGCAAATGGCCTTGCATCTGGACCATCCAATGAGTTAGAGAAGCTCATTAATAATGATCTCAAAGGAATTCTTCTTAAAATAAAAAATAGCCTCGGCGGGTTGGAAGAAACCCTAAGAAAGGGCAACGTTAAACCGGATGCCGTCAATACAACGATTGACAAACTCTTAAATCAGATTGAGCATCAGCAGCTCGTCTCAAGGTTAAACGAGACGTTTCAACCCTTTATCCCCTTGATCTGGAAAGAACTTAAAGACGGCGAGCTGACCTTCAAAGAAACCTACGAGGGGGCACAGGGAGAGAGGGATTATTCTGTCACCATTTATCTTGATCTTGATAGAATTGGAAAACTGGTCACATCTGTTTTAATGCAAGAAGGCTCCTTTTATCTCCGTTTCATTACAGAGAGCCAGCAATTCCACGACCTTCTTTTGGCCAATACCAGCCTCCTTGAAAAACAGTTGGACGCTTGCGGCCTGCGATGCGGCAACGTCACCGTCCAACACGAAGCGAAGATTGAGTTAAAACACCATACCGCTTCAGGCCTTGACCTTATTGTATGAACGAGAAATCCAAAAAGGCAGCCGCCTTAAAATATAAACAGGGCGAAGACCGCGCCCCGAAGGTCATCGCAAAAGGGAGTGGCTTTATCGCGGAGCGCATCATTCAGATCGCGCGCGAGCATAACATCCCCCTTCATGAAGACAAAAACCTGGTGGAGGTCCTTTCAACCCTCGATCTCTATGAAGAGATACCGCCAGAACTCTACAGGGCCGTGGCGGAAATATTGGCCTTTATCTATAAGATCAGCGGTAAGATGTAGCGTCAGGACGGTCCCTTGGAGGAAATACCGTTAACGGGGGGGGGTGACTAATTTCTCACTGTACTTTGCCGCCTTGGCCGGATCCATTCCGCTTAATATCTTTGCCGCTACTTTCTCTTTAATCCTGGTTAGGATATTTAAGGCGACTGTCTCCTTCATTTCACCAATCCGCGCTGCGGCCACCTCGGGAAGCATTCCTTCATAGATCTTGGCAAGACGTATATACTTCGGTTCATCCAGCTTCTTCTGTTCCGCCTCTTTCTGCTCGAGCTCTTCGCGGATTTTAGAATACTTTTTGAGCATGTCGTCCACTTCTTTCTCAAGAATCTGAAGCCGCTGCTCCTTGGCGTCCAGTTGTTCGGCCCGTTTGTCAAGCTCCGTATTCCGCTGCTCGATTGCCTTAATAAGAACCGCAGGCGTTTGAAACTCGGAAGTGGCCGGTGTGGCTGGTTTGGCTGGTTTCTTCTCTTGTTTGGTTTCCTGTTTTTTGGACTCGGCCTCTTTCTTTGGAGGATCGGTAGCCTCAAGAATGGAGGGAGCGGATAAAAGGATGGAAAAAAGCGCCAACGCCGTCCCATATCCCCGCAGGGTCATCGCTCTTTCCTCCTCGGCGGTCTCCAATGCTGACGGCCACCAATCTCATCCATTAAGTTTTGCTCTTTTTTGTCCAATTCCTTTATAAAGGCCTCTTTACGGATTTCCTCTACTTTTTCAATGGCCTTTTTGTCCTGTACCGCCCGCATCAGCGCTTCCCGTTTCTCTTCGGCCTGCTGGGCAAGGAGTATTATCGCCTTTTTGCAATCGTCTATGGAATTATTCTGCCGCTTGATAAACTGGTGGTAAATGTCGACCTCCTCTGCCGTCATCCCTTGCAATTGTCTCGCCGAAAAACCAGAGAGGACCCTCTCTAATTGTCCCATCAGATGGCAGAGCCGATCTTCTTCCGCAGAGAGCGCGCCCTTTGCCCTCACAAACGCAATCCGGGCCTCTTCTTCGAGATGTTTTCTATAGAAAATGACCGTACCCAAACGTGACTGATAGCGGGGCATAGAACTGTCTCTAACTAAATAGTTGGCCTAAATGGGCAACGCTCTGTGCAAAATCGACCTTTTCATCGATTCCCTGTTTAAAGTACGACCGGATGGCATCCCATTTCCGAATGGCCTCATCAATCTCAGCGCTGCTCCCTGGTTTATAGGCGCCAATATGTATCAGGTCCTCGGCATTCTTGTATGTCGCCACCAATTGGGACATTTTCCTTGCCAGTTGCAAATGTGCCGGATCAACGATATCAATCATCACACGGCTTGTGCTGTTGAGAATATCCACTGCCGGATATTGATTTTGGGCCGCAAGGGTACGCGACAGAACCAGATGACCGTCCAGGATCGCCCTGGATGCGTCCGGGACAGGATCGTTGATATCGTCTCCCTCCATCAAAACGGTATAGAGGCCCGTGATCGAACCGCTATTTTCGCACGTTCCGGCCCTCTCTAAAAATTTGGGGAGAAGGGCGAAAACGGAGGGGGTGTATCCTTTAGTCGTGGGTGGTTCTCCAACGGCCAGCCCGATCTCACGCTGGGCATGCGCAAGCCGGGTTAAAGAGTCCATCATAAAAAGGACGCTTGAATTTCGATCCCGAAAATATTCCGCAATCGTCATGGCGAGGAAGGCCCCCCGCCTCCTGATTAACGGAGGCTGATCGGACGTTGCGACAACGACCACGGAACGGGCAAGCCCCTCTTCTCTTAAATCTTTTTCTATAAATTCCTTAACCTCCCGTCCGCGCTCCCCAATCAATGCGATCACGTTAACATCCGCAGAGGTATAACGCGCGATCATCCCCATCAGGACGCTTTTCCCCACACCGCTTCCTGCGAAAATGCCCATGCGCTGTCCTTTTCCACAGGTCAGGAGGCCGTTTAAAGAGCGAATGCCGAGGTCAAGCGGCTCCGTGATACGCCGACGCATGAATGGATTAGGGGGAACTCCATAGAGGGACCGCGTTTCTCGGATCCGAAGCGGGCCCTTCCCGTCAGCAGGGTTCCCAAGACCGTCTAAAACCCTTCCCAATAACCCCCGACCGACAGACGCAGTTGCTTGCACCCCCCTGCTGACAATCGAACTGCCGGGGCCGATGCCTGTCCATTCCCCCAAAGGCATCAAAAGCACCTTGTTTTCTCGGAAACCGACCACTTCCGCTAAAAGATGCTTATCATCCTCCATCCTGGCTATCTCGCAGACCTCCCCAATGGCCGAAATCGAGGCGTGGCCTTCCAGCACCAGCCCAATCACCTGGGAAACCCGGCCAAACGCAGGCATGGGATCGACATACTCGACCAAATCGAGATACTCGGATAGATTCTTCATCCCTCTTCTCCAAGCCGGTTGAGTCTCTGCTCGATGATGGAGACCTGGCTGTCAATCCGGGCATCCAGCATCCGATCCGGGGTCTCCAAGATGCATTCTCCAACTGCAAGCTTCATATCCGGCTCAAACCGAAGCCACTTTGCGCCTTCAATCAGATCGAAAATTTTAGATCGTTCTTGGGAAAGCCTTTCTAATTGTTGCGGGTTAATTCTGATGGTAACCGTCTCGGCGTGTCCGATCTTCTTGATCGCCTCGCGGATATACCTCATGACAATTTCAGGGTTTAACGAGAGCTCTTCCCTAACAACGCGTCTGGAGATAGCGATCGCAATCTTTAAAATGTCGGCCTCCGCCGAGCGTAAAAGCACTTCCTTGAGATCGCGAAGCTCCTCCATCAGATGGGAAAGGATCTGACAGCTCGCCTCAGTTGCTTTTTTTTCCAGGTTTCGGCCAGACTCCTCCCCCGCCGCAAACCCCTTAACGAAGGACTCACGCCCAATTTCCTCAATCTCTCTTGGGGTAAGGCGTTCTTCCCCTCCACCGAAAGATCCGACGTTTGAGGCGCTTACCTTTGGCAAGGCGTATACAGCGATATCTTCGTCTCCCGAAGGGTCCTGCTTTAGGACCCTAGACCATCGCTTCTGCTTCTTTTGCTCCGCTCTTTCCAATCACAATCTTCCCTTCATCAACAAGCCGCAATGCCGTTTTGACGATCGATTGCTGCGCCTTTTCCACGTCGGAGAGCTTCATCGGACCACGGGACTCCATATCTTCCTTCATGATCTCAACAGCACGTTCCGACATGTTCTTGAATATCTTCTCCTTGACGTTCTCTTTGGCGGCCCGCAGCGCAATCGCCAACTGATCCTTGCTCGCCTCCTTCAGCACCTCCTGAATGGCGCGATCATCGAGCTTGACCAGATCATCGAACACGAACATCAGCTCTCGAATCTCCTCTCCCAATGGGGCACTCACCTGGGTAATGGCGGCAATCGCCTTTTGCTCCGCAGAGCGCTCCATCTGGCTTAGGATCGAAGCGACCATTTTAGTCCCTCCCACCTGTTGGCTGGGTGTCATTTGCACCCGCTTCAACTCGCCTTCCAGTACCTCCTCCAAAACCTCGCTCACCTCATGTAGCACCCCTGGTGGAATCTCCTCCAAGGTTGCCATTCGCATCAATACGTCACCCCGGAGCGCCTCGGGAAGTTGGGTTAAAATCTGCACACTCTGATCGAGATTGAGGTTGGCCAGGATCAAGGCAATGGCCTGGGGATGCTCATTGCGGATAATATTGCAGATCGCCTTGGGGTCCATCCATTGCAGGGCCTCCATCTCCGGGGAGACCACATCGGCAGCCATCTTAACTTTTGCCTGCCCAAGTTGTCCCAAGGTCTTCGACAGAAGGCTTCTCAAATACTCCTTGCTGATCTGTCCGGAGGCGCCTGTTAATTTAAAAAACTCCTCCAAAACCTCTTCAATATTTTTTTGCGTCGCCTCTGGAAGTCTGGAGAGCTTCACCCCCATCCTTCGGATTTCCTCCGGGGTAAGATGTTTTAAGAGTTCTGACGCCGCCTCCTCGCCAAGGACATGCAGGAGAATTGCAGCCTTATCGTATCCTGATAATTGTTCCGCCATATCAGCCCCTATCCCTCTTGCAGCCATTCTCTCACGGCGTTCGCAGCCGCAGCAGGATTCTCCTTCGCAATCTGTTGGGCCTGTTCAAGAGCGGCATTGGCGGCCGGCACCCCTGGCGCTGCCCCTGCCTCAGCCGCGGCCATTTGGGCCATACCCGGCGCTGCCCCTGCCGCAGCCGCGGAGATCGGCGGCGCCACAGGCGGCGCCG
>SBBT01000040.1 GCA_005239595.1 Candidatus Troglogloeales bacterium
AAACTGGGATACCTGTGGGGGAGGGAGTGGATGCGGCAGGATCCTCCTGGTTTCTTTAAGGTTGTATGGAAAAAGCAGGTATTGTTTTTAGGAGAAGATAGTAGTGGAGCGTATGATACCTTGAAACGCGACGCGGCCTACTCCTCGCCGGTCTTTGTAATAACAAAAGGTTTAAGCAATCTATTCTGGTTTTCCTTCTGGATCGTCGTGCTTGGCATGGTGTTTAGGAATTTTAACCGGTCTCTTGCCAGTCATCCAGTGATATTGACCATGGTATTGAGCTTTCTATATCTATTTGCAATTCACAGTCTGTTTGAAAGCAGCGGTTCCCACCATTTGCCGTTGGTCGGAATGAAATCTGTCCTCGTGGCGCTGGCGATAGGAGAACCTGCGCTGATGAGGCGGCCGGAGGAGTCCTGATTCCTGTATAGAGACCTGTGAGGATAGAGGCGGTTTGGTTTGTGGGGCATAATGCCTTCATCGGTGACACCGTTGTCAGTTTTGTTGGGTACTGTTTTTGGAAATAGATTGAGCGATAGAGGTAAACAGGCAGGTAGTATAAAATGGCTGATATGACCCAAAAGCCTGGGGAGCGGTTTCTGTCTATTGTGGTCCCCGCCTATAACGAGCGAGAGGTGCTGCCAAAGTTTCACGAGCGTCTGTCCGCGGTGCTCACTCGCTTGCCCTATCATTGGGAAGTGATCTATGTGAATGATGGCAGCCGCGACCTCACACTCCGGGTCATGCACGCACTGCGCACGAATGATTCCCATGTGGCGGTCTTGGATTTAAGCCGAAACTATGGCAAGGAAGTCGCGTTGACTGCGGGGCTCGATCACGCCCAGGGTGATGCGGTCATCGTGATCGACGCTGACTTGCAGGATCCCCCGGAATTAATCCCCGAATTCGTGGCGCATTGGGAAGAGGGATTTGACATGGTCTATGCCAAGCGTATCCAGAGAGACGGAGAGACAATTCCAAAGAAGATCACAGCGTATCTCTTCTACCAGCTTCTCCAACGTGTGAGCCGGGTCAATGTGCCGGAAGATACGGGAGATTTCCGCCTGCTCAGCCGACGAGCGGTTAGATCCCTCCGGCAGCTGCGTGAGCAGAACCGCTTCACAAAAGGGTTATTCGCCTGGATCGGCTATCCATCGAAGGCCATCCCCTATAGACGCGATCCCCGACAGGCCGGAAAAACAAAGTGGAACTATTGGAAACTCTGGAATTTCGCACTGGACGGTATTGTCTCTTTTACCGTTATGCCTCTGAAAGTGGCGACATATGTTGGTTTTTTCACGGCGTTGGTGGCCTTTGTCTATGCCGGCATGGTGATCTATAAGGCACTGATGTTTGGCGATCCGGTGCGTGGATATCCTTCGTTAATGGTTGTGATGCTATTCCTCGGAGGCATCCAGCTCATGGGGATGGGCATTATGGGCGAATACCTCGGCAGGGTATTCGAGGAGGTTAAACGCCGCCCGCTCTATTTCTTCAACACGTATATGCCGTCCCGTCAATCCGGACCGGTTGCCGCTGAAGGCGGCTTCCTGGAAAAATAGGCTGTTTCTACAAAGATAAGAAGATGCGGCCTTTCCCTTGTCGCTCTAAGATACATTCCGGGCAGGTATCCCCTGTTTTTTTACTCGCCACCGATGGAGCGACCGGTTTTCATCCCTTGACAAGAAACCTTACGCTCATCTATAAGTGTGACAGACATGACAACCAGGATCCCTGAGAATCTTCGATATCACAAAGAGCATGAATGGGTGCTGGCGGAAGGAAAACTCGCCAAGGTCGGCATTTCAGCTTTCGCCCAGGAGGCGCTAGGCGACATTGTCTATCTCGAAATGCCTAAGACGGGAGTGGCGGTGCAATATGGAAAGGAGATCACAGAGATTGAATCGACCAAAACAACCTCCCCGTTGTACGCCCCCGTTAGCGGGAAGATCGTTGCGGTCAACGAGAAGCTAAAAGAGAAGCCGGAGTTGATCAACCAGGACCCCTACGGAGAAGGATGGGTTGTGGTGATTGAGATGGCGAAACCCAAAGAGGTGGAGCAACTGATGACGGCTGACGCATATGGAGATTTTCTTAAAGGAGAAGATTCGTCCTCTTAAGTCCTTGTTCCTTCAATCAACCCTCCCGAAATGTCTACTGGCCCTTGTTGCCCTTGTCTTTGCAGCCTTTTTTCAATTTTGGGCCGAGCGAGAAGCCGGACTTCTATCAAAAGGGCGTCTCTCCTTCTTAACCGCCGAATCTAAGGAAAGTAAAACGCCTGTTCGTCCAAGGGATGTGAATCAACTCACATTCAAGGAGTTGGAGGCGCTTCCCGGTATTGGCAAGACGCTTGCCGGAGAGATTATCAAGGATCGGGAGGCGCGCGGACCGTTTCAGAAACGGTCGGATCTCCTTCGCGTCAAGGGTATCGGACCTGCGCGGCTTAAAGGGATAGCGTCTTATCTTTATTTTAAATCGGGCGATGAACCAGAAACAATCGAGTAGGACACAAGAGGCGTATACCCTTCTGTCTCGCGGCGCCGTAGAAGTCATCCAGCAGGCAGAGCTCCTTGATCGCTTAAGGGAATCCAGTGAAGAGAGGCGGCCACTGCGGATCAAGGTTGGATTCGACCCGACCTCTCCCGACCTCCATCTGGGGCATACCGTCCTGTTCCAGAAAATGAGGCAGTTTCAGGATCTGGGGCATGAGGTTATTTTCCTGATTGGCGATTTTACCGGCATGATTGGAGACCCCTCCGGACGGTCGGAGACGCGCAAGCCGCTTACCCGGGAAGAGGTGCTCAAGAACGCCAAGACCTATCAGGCCCAGGCGTATAAAATACTCGATCCACAAAAAACGGCCGTCCGTTTTAACAGCGCGTGGATGTCCGCAATGACCGCCGAAGGGCTGATTCATCTGGCGTCTCAATATACCGTCGCCCGCATTTTGGAACGGGACGATTTTCAGGAAAGACATCGGATGGCCCATCCGATCGGCATCCACGAATTCCTCTATCCCCTGATTCAAGGCTACGACTCCGTGGCCCTTACGGCCGATGTAGAGTTGGGCGGGGCCGACCAGAAATTTAATCTTCTGGTGGGGAGGGAGTTGCAAAAGATCTATGGCCAGCCGCAGCAGGTGGTGATGACCTTTCCCCTCCTGGAGGGGACGGACGGACAGCGGAAAATGAGTAAAAGTTTTGGCAACGCCATCGCCCTGGAAGATCCTCCCGCGATCATGTTTGGAAAAATCATGTCTATTCGGGATGAGCTGATGTTTAGGTATTATGAGCTGTTGACCAGTGAGGACATGGACGACATCAAGCGGCTTCATCCGATGGAGGCGAAGCTGAAACTCTCTTTTATGCTGGTGGAACGGTTTCACGGGGCTGACCAGGCAGAGGAGGCCCGAAGGCAGTTTGACGCGACGACCGGTCGGGGAGATCCGTCTGCATCATGCGCCGTATGCCAGTTGACGCCCGGTAGCAGGCGGCTCGGTGATCTATTGCATGAACAGGGATGGGTAGAGAGCAAGGGCGCCGCGCGTCGCCTGATGACGCAAGGGGGCGTGGAGCTAAACGGGGAGAAGGTGACAGATCCGCAATCTGAAATCGTGATTAAACCCGGCCATACCTACGATCTGAAGATCGGGAAAAAGCTGCGTTATCGCCTGGTGGGCCTGTAACCTGTCAGGGCGATCTCCTTCAAAGACTACTTTAAATTCAACGCCATGAATTTAAGCTCGGTCATTTCTTCGATGGCATAGCGGATCCCCTCGCGGCCGAACCCGGAATCCTTAACCCCTCCGTAAGGCATATGGTCAATCCGATAGGTAGGAACATCGTTGACGATGAGTCCGCCGACGTCAATCCGATCAAAGGCCAGGAAAACATCCTTGATCTCGGAGCCGAAGAAACCTGCCTGCAATCCGTACGCGGAACGGTTGACCTGATCAATCGCGTCATCCAGATACCGATAGGGGGTTACCGTCACAATCGGGGCAAAGACCTCTTCACATCTGACCGCCATTTCGGGCGTTGTCTCGGCGAGTACCGTCGGTTCTAATAAGGCGCCGATCCGTTTTCCCCCCGTTAAAACCTTGGCGCCATGATTGGCCGCCTCACGAATCCACCCTTCTGCACGTTCTGCCGCCTTGGTATCAACCATGGATCCCATCTCGGTTTTTTCATCCATCGGATCTCCCAACTTCAGGGACTGAACCTTGGAGAGGAACCGATCCAGGAATTTCGGATAAATCTCTTCCTGAATAAAGATGCGCTGAACAGAGATGCAGACCTGGCCGGCATAAGAGAATCCCCCCACCGCGCATCGCTGCACACAAAAATCAATATCCGCGCCTGTATGCACAATCACACCCGCATTCCCGCCCAATTCAAGAATCACCCGTTTTTTAGAGGCCCGCTCTTTAAGATGCCAGCCGACCGCGGCGCTCCCCGTGAAACTAAGCATCTTTATTCTAGGATCGGTCACCATCTTCTCGGCTTCTGAATTCTCACAAAGAAAAATGTTAACCGCCCCTTCCGGAACACCGGCCGACGCGATAATCTCGCCCAAAAGAAGGGCGGTCAGCGGCGTCTTTGGGGCCGGTTTCAGAATAATTGAATTTCCTGATGCAAGCGCCGGCGCAATTTTATGGGCCGGCAGATTGAGCGGAAAATTAAAGGGGGAGATACCGACAATGGGGCCGATCGGGACCCGCCGGGTGATCCCGGTTCGCCTCTCCGAGCCCGGCATAAGATCAAGCGGGAGGACTTCTCCTCCCAGCCTTTTTGCTTCTTCAGAGGCGACCTGAAAGGTATTGACCGCCCGATTGACCTCCACCCGCGCATCGGTAATCGGTTTTCCGGACTCCAGAGTAATCATCCGGGCGACCTCTTCCTTGCGCCCGTTTAATCCCTCTGAAATCCGACGCAGCATCTCGGCGCGACGGAAGGCGGGAAGCTGCCGTATCTCTTCAAATCCCGCAGCAGCGGCGGCCATGGCGGCCTCCACATCTTCCAAGGAGGCGTGATAGGTCATTCCGACAACCTGGTGGTTATAAGGGTTGAGGACCTCAACTGTTCGGGAGGACTTCTTCCACTTTCCTCCAATAAAAAACGGGTATTCCATCATATCCTCCTTAGGTTAAAGGTTTTTTATAAGATGATCATGCGCGGGAGATAAAACATGATGTCGGAACGATGGTTACCCTCTGTAAGGGGTGTCTGATATAACGACCTGGTTCTTGCCGGCGCCTTTTGCCTGGTAGAGCGCAGCGTCGGCAAGTTCGATAAGCCCGTTTGCCGTTTTGCTGTTGCTTGGATAGCTGGCCACGCCGACGCTGATGGTTATCTGCCCGCCCGGTTGGGAGTCTCGCCCCTCAAAGGGATGGGTTGCCACCGCCTCCCGGAGACGATTCAGCGCAGCGCGTACCGGCTCTCCGGAGGTCTCCGACATGATAATCGCAAACTCCTCGCCGCCATATCGTGCGACCATGTCGACCTGGCGGCACTGCGCTCTTAAGATCGCGCTCACTTTACGGAGTACCTCGTTTCCCTTGGGGTGCCCATGGGTGTCGTTGTAATCCTTGAAATTGTCAATATCAAGCATGACCATCGTCACGTCATGGCGGTAGCGTTCGGCCCGTTTGACCTCGGCGGCGAGCGTCTGCATAAAATGGCGATGGTTGTATAAGCCGGTCAGGTCATCGGTGATCGACATTTTCAGGGCGTTCTCCAGCAGCACGGCCTTATTGATAACATTTGCCGCAATCCCCCCTAAAAGCGACAGCAAAGAGGCCTCGCGTGGCGAGAATTTCCGCACGGTAAAATCATCCACGTAGAGAATGCCGATAATCCTCCCCTCCGCAACAAGGCGCGTTGCCATGACCGATCGGATTCCTTCCGTCAGCATGGTTGGGTTATCAAATCCCGGATATTCCAAGACATTCGGAATGATCAACGGCTCCTTGCTGTTTAGGATCGTGCTGGTTAACCCCCCCCTTCTAAGCGGCCACCTTAACGTATTTGAAAAATCCTTGCCAAACCCCTTTGCCGCGCCGAGGACCATCTCGCCGGCCGGTTCATCGAATAAGGCGATACTGCCCGACGGGGTATGAACCAAACGGGTGGCGTCTTCTACGGTATAAAATAGAATCCGCGACAGGTTCTGGCTTTCGGAAAGTTTCAGCCCAATATCATAGATTGACTGATACTGAAAGAGCATCTCTTCCAGGGTCTCTTTCTTCTTGCCCCGTTTAGTAATGTGATTCCACATGAACCTGGCCGTCACCCCTCCCAGAATCTCTACATGGGGCTTGCGGAGGCTGGCAAGGGCGTTCCCCGTCTCTTTGTCGCCGCTTGTATCAATGATGAAATGAAGATGCGGCAGCTGGGCAACTTCCTGGTAATCCAAAAAGGTCGGTATCTTCAACCGTTTTGCCAACTCCATCCCCTGTGCGGATGCATCCCGATCG
>SBBT01000159.1 GCA_005239595.1 Candidatus Troglogloeales bacterium
AATCATGTATAGAGCCTAACGTATATCCGGCTCAAACAGGGCTTTGTTTCCCCTGGTGGCCGTCCTGGACTGGTATAGCCGGTATGTTTTGAGTTGGGGCTTGTCCAACACGCTGGATACGGGATTTTGTGTGAGTGCGTTTAGAGAAGGCTTGTCGGGTGGCGGCGCCAGAGATATTTGATACGGATTACGGGGTGCAGTTTACCCGTATGGAGTTTATCGGGTGTTTTCAGTCGCGTGGGATTACGATCAGCATGGATGGTCGAGGTTGTGCGCTGGACAACATCTTTGTGGAGCGGCTATGTCTGAACGATTATTTGGAAGTACGAACGGCCCAAGAGAGACTGGGGTGCTCTCTTGATTTTTATAATGGGGAGGCCGCATCAATCGCTTGGATATGCGATGCCGCAAGAGTTTATTGCGGCTTAAAACAGGAGGGGGCTGCGTGACCCACGTGATGGGAAGGACAGTGATCTATTGGACCCAGTTTTTTTGGGGGGATAGCGCCCCCCATGAGATTGTAGCTAGGATCGCTATACGATTTGGGCTTATGGAACGAGGAAAATGACAGGCAAAACGATAACCAAAAGACAGGCTCAATCCACTAAATAGGAGCCCCTTTTCTGTCTAGACATTGGGGAGTACCTTAAAGTCTACTTATAGCTTGTGGTAAAAAAATAACATCCATCCCTTGTTCGTATCTTTTCCGCAACGTTATCCATTATGGTGTTATTATTGCCAACCTATTGTTTTATCAGGAGTTATTAATACAGGTGATAGGGCATTCCTATAAAAAGCACTGCTGGTATAGGTTTTGCTGAGTAGAAGGAAACGAATACTTTTAGTTGAGAGAGAAGCGGGATTGTACGAGGCGACGATTCAGAACAAGGTCTACTGCCATGGAGTGGGGCTTCATTCTGGTAACGATATTGAGATGGAGTTGTTGCCGGCCTCCGAAGGGACAGGGATTGTCTTTATAAGAGGCGATTTAGGAGACGTCCGCATTTTGGCAAGCTCCGATTATCTTATTCCCACGCACTTATCAACGACCTTGGGGATAGGAGGCGTAACAGTCAGAACCGTTGAACACCTCCTTGCTGCAATCTCTGCATTGGATATTCGTAACATCATTATTCGTTTGGATGGTCCCGAAGTTCCGGCTTTAGATGGAAGCGCAGCACCCTTTGTGTCGCTTCTTCTGGAGGCGGGGGTGGTTTGTCAGAGGAAGACGAGGCCTTACGTCGAATTTTTAAGGCCGGTGGGTGTTTCAGCGATGGGGAAATATATCACGATTCATCCATCACCTACGTTTGATATTTCATATAAGATTCATTTTGATCACCCAGTGGTTTCTACCCAGGACTATTTTTATCGGCATACCAGTGAAGCCTTTATAAAGGAGATCGCGCCTGCCCGGACATTTGGATTCTTGAAAGACATTCCTCTCCTTCAGTCGCAAGGCCATGCGCTTGGAGGATCTCTTGAGAATGCGATTGTTATTGGAGACGATAATATTCTAAATAAAGAGGGTCTTCGCTTTCCAGATGAATTTGTCCGCCACAAAATAGTAGATCTGATCGGAGATATTTCGCTGCTCGGTATGTCGATCAGAGGAAGGATCGAGGCGTTTTGTTCAGGGCATATGCTTCACGCAGAATTAATTCGAGAAGTGCTTCGCGATAGAAAGGCATGGACAACTGCCTATGAAGAGGCACCACGCTTTTTTTCTGAAGAAAACATGCCTTCTTTTTCGCCAGTCTAAAATCAGGTATAGAGACGACCCTTCTAAAAGAGGGGCCCCGAAGGGCCCCCGTCTAGAATCAGACTATTTCTTTTTTGTTGCTGGCTTTTTCGCCGCTGCTTTCTTTTTCGTCGCCAATTTATTCTCACCCCCTTTCAATTAGTTTTCTTTGGTTGGAAATTTATCCGGTAAAATAGCGGTCTCTTCAATAATTTTAAACGTATTAGGTGCTACTCTTTTGAACCGTTTATCTCTCGATAAAGAGATTGCGACGGAGGTTATGGGCGTTTTCCCACGGAGATGGACACCTCCTTCCAGCAGTTTTTGGCAAATATTTTTTGCATGCAACGCTTCAACAGATTCTTTCAGAAGTAAATAGGCTGCCTGGGGAACGGAGAGCCCAGAATATTTTGTCTTTTCAAGGAGGATTGTGTCTGATTGATCGCGCGATTCTGTAGCCAACGGATGGGAGGGTTGGACTGGTTTTGCCTTTTCAACCTCAACCCGATAGAGTGTTTCGGCTAATTCCAGATACTTGGCGATCGTTTTGGCCTCATCTTCCACCTTTTCACGTTTTTTTTGAAGATCGTGAAGCTTTGACTTATAAAGGTGGATTCTTTGTTCAAGGCCCGCAATAATATCTTTAAATTCTTCTACCATAGTTTTTATATAAACATAGTGTTTATATTAAGTAATACTATAAAGCCTGCATGTAGATGTTATCTATAGTACATAAAAAGAAGTAAGTCAAGATATTTTTGAATACAGGCTTGCATGCTTTTTTTAAAAAAATATATTTTAAGCCTTTAGCTTGTATCCATTTTATAGTATAACCGATACGATTTAGCACTATTATCGTGCTTGTGGTTTAGGTTTTTGTGTCTTGTTTTTATGGTTTATTATGGTGTAACTAGCTTGAATTTTAAGAGGAATTTGTGGAAAATCCGATAGTTGAAATAAGTCACTTAACAAAGTTATTTGGTAGGACCCTTGCTATTAAAGACGTCTCTTTTTCTGTAAAAGAAGGTGAAATCTTGGGTCTATTGGGGCCAAATGGCGCAGGTAAAACGACCCTTATTCAAATGATGCTCGGTTTGATCACGCCGACGAGCGGCGAAGTTAAGATTTTTGGGCTTGATTTAAAAAAATGCCGTGAAGAAATACTTTCGAAAGTTAATTTTTCCTCGACCTATGTCTCGATGCCAACTTCTCTGACCGTCCATGAAAATCTTTCCGTTTTTTCCAAATTATACAATGTGGGCGATTCAGACAGAAAAATTGGCGCGCTTCTCGAAACTTTCGAAATTAAGCGGCTTAAAAATACGTTAACCCGACACCTCTCTTCCGGACAACTGACGCGATTGTCGTTGATCAAAGCGCTTTTAAATGATCCAAAAATCCTTTTCTTGGATGAGCCGACGGCCAGTCTTGATCCCAACATTGCCGACAAAATCCGGACGTTACTAAAGGGGATACGAGATCAGCGTCGTCTTACCCTGCTTTATACCTCTCACAATATGAAAGAGATGGAGGAAATCTCTGATCGGATCATTTTTTTGCATCATGGAGAAATTCTGGCTACCGGTTCTCCCGATGAGATTCTTTCCTCCTTTCGTGGAAAGAATCTTGAGGAGGTCTTCTTGAAAATAAGCAGAGGTGAGGCGATCAGGGGATAAGGTTTCCCATGAAACGATACAGAATCGTGGCGATTATTCAACGCCACCTTTTCCTTTACCAGCGGAGCCTCCCCCGTCTGACCGAAATATTTTTTTGGCCGCTTCTGGATGTTTTGGTATGGGGGTTTGTTACCATTTATCTCAAAGGGGTTCAACCCGCGCTTCCTCAGTTTGTTTCATTCCTCCTCGGGGCGTTGATTCTATGGGATATCCTCTATCGTGCCCAGCAGGGAATTTCGGTTTCTTTCCTGGAAGAGGTCTGGTCTAAAAATCTCCTTAATCTTTTTGTCAGTCCATTGAGGCCGAGCGAATTCCTGGCAGCCTTAATGACTATCAGCGTGGCCAAGTTGTTGATGGCGGGGACTGCGAGTGCCCTATTGGCATGGTTTTTTTATTCTTTTAACCTGTTTCAACTTGGGATATTCCTGATCCCTTTTATCTTAAATCTGACGGTGATGGGTTGGTCCATTGGAATTATTACCATGGCGACCATCCTGCGTTATGGGCAAGAGGCCGAGGTGCTGGCCTGGGGCCTTGCCTTTTTTGTGCAACCTTTTTGTGCGGTTTTTTATCCAATCACCGTTCTGCCAGAATATCTTCAACCGTTTTCCATGATGATCCCCGCATCGTATGTCTTTGAAGGGATGCGTGCCGTTATTGAGACAGGACATTTTCCTGCCCGTCATTTTCTGGCTGCAGCTGTTTTAAACATATTCTATCTCACCGGTGCCCTCGGCCTTTTCTATAGGAACCTCCGCGTTGTAAAAGAAATGGGCCTCCTTATGAGGAGCGGCACAGAGTAAAACTGAATAGGTGATGTGGGAGCGTACGGCGAACATCTGTGGTTGGCAGGGAATCGCCGTTTAGGTACAATTTGCAAGAGAAGGACCCACTTGAATACTAACCCCAAAAGTTCCAACTCCAAAATCTCCTAAGGAGTCGCCTTTGATATCAAGCGTTATGTCTACTGAAGCGACGGGGGGTCCGGTTCAACTGCCAACATGGACTTTAAGACAAGCCGTGATGTTCGAGAGGTGATCAAAAGTCCCCTGAACTACGTGGTTTCGGATACGAAACGATGGGAACAATCCGCCGCGTATTATCTCGACACAAATCATGCCGTGGACGCTTTCGTAAAAAATTCCGGGCTGGGCTTTGCCATTCCATATATACACAACGGCTAAAGGCACGACTACATACCGAACTTTATTATAAGGCTTAAAGGGAGCTCCCTTGCCATCTGATTTTAGGGACAAAGGGTTACGACCTTTTGGAAGAGGTGAAACAGGCCGCTGCCAAACGGTGGTTTGCCTCAGTCAATGCCATGAGACTATGCCATTGCCAGGAAGATCTCGGATATTCCAACCATTTTATTTAGAAAAAGAACACAAAGAATTGTAAATGTCAGGTTGAGAAACAGGGCCGATAATACTTGAGAAGCTTCAGCGTCGAAGCGTTGTGGTTTCTTTTTCGACCGGATGCGTTGGCTGCTGCTAAGGTAATGTCAAATATTATGTGTTAAGTGAGGAATGGGGTGAAAGTTTTTTCTTTTTGTTTTCATGAGTAAAGACGGAGAACATAATCCGATCGATACTGGTATCGATCGCTAAATACGCCCATGGGCCGGGTTCTTCTCCGCACCTCTCGAGACCGCCGTTCAATGGCATTGGTGGTGCGAAGGGCCGTTTGCGGAAGAGCGAGATCGACTTGATG